>JBKJYC010000363.1:0-3960 GCA_046715885.1 Usitatibacter sp. | reverse complement strand
ACTGGTAGGCCGCCTGCTTGTCCTGCGCGTCCATCTGCGGGATGACGACGCCCACGCTGAGGCCCAGGAAGCGGTGGATGCGTCCCATCCATTCCGCGTCGCGCTTCGCGAGATAGTCGTTGACGGTGACGATGTGCACGCCCTTGCCTTCGAGCGAATTGAGGTACGAGGGCAGCGTGGCCACCAGCGTCTTGCCCTCGCCGGTGCGCATCTCCGCGATCTTGCCTTCGTGCAGCGCCATGCCGCCCACCAGCTGCACGTCGAAGTGGCGCATGCCCAGCACGCGCTTCGAAGCTTCGCGCACGGTGGCGAAGGCCTCGGGCAGCACCTCCTCCAGCTTGGCGCCGTCGGCCACGCGCTTGCGCAGCTCGGGCGTCCTGGCGGCGAGCTGCTCGTCGGTGAGCTTCTCGAACGCGGGCTCGAGGGCGTTGATGTCGTCGACGCGCTTCCGGTAGGTCTTGAGGAGGCGGTCGTTGCGGCTTCCGAAAATGGCTTTGAGGGCGGTCTGTAGCACGATGGAGGGGTCGGAAATGCGAAAACCGGCCCTGACGGGCCGGCGAAGGCGGAATTATAAAGGAAAGGTGGGGCCGGGCCGGCTCGAATCAACCCGATAGACCGCTACTTGCGGTAGACGTTGCCGATCACCACGTCCTTGTTGCCCAGCGAAAGGAACTTGTTGGGATTCAGCGGGATACCCTTCTCGCGAACCTCGAAATGCAGGTGCGCGCCGGTGGTGCGGCCGGTTGCGCCCACGAGCGCGATTCGCTGGCCCTTCATCACCACGTCTCCCACTTTCACCATGCTCTTGGAGACGTGCGCATAGCGCGACGTGAGGCCGTTCTCGTGGTCCACGTCGACGATGTTGCCGTAGTCGGGCTGGAACTCCACCGAGGAGACCACGCCTCCGGCCGCGGCGAGGATCGGCGTGCCGGTGGGGGCGATCAGGTCCACGCCGGTGTGGAAGCTCTGGCGCCCGCTGATGGGATCGATGCGCGAGCCGTAGTTGGACGAGTAGTAGCCCTGGGCGATCGGCAGGGTCGTCGGGATGGTCTTGCGCGCGAGGCGGTCATCCATCAGGAAGGAGTCGAGCACCCCCAGCTTGTCGCTGCGGTCGTCGAGCACGCGCGCCATCTCGGTGAGCATCTGCTGGAATTCGGAAACCGTGAGGGTGCGGGCCAGCCCGCCGCTCACCATCGGGCCGCCCTGGCCGGGCTTCTCGTCGAAGCGAAACTCCGTGGGCTTGATGTTCGCGGCCCGTGCGAGGCGCTCGCCGAACGCGTCCAGGCGCATGATCCGGGCCTGGAGCTCGCCAACCTTGACGGCGAGCCCCGTCATGCTGTCCTTCATCTCCGCCTCGTTCTTCTTCACCTGCTCCTCGTGGAGGGCGGCGAGCAGGCTCTTCAGGTACGGGTTGCGGATGTCCACGGCGAACTTCATCGTCACGACGTAGGTCGCCATGGCGAGAACGAATCCCGTGATGAGGATGCCGAACGCGATGAGCAGGACCTGGGTCTGGGACAGATGGACCGATCGGCTCTTCGCGAGGCTGTCGGAAACGAGAATAATGTTCACCAATACCTCCCCTTCATTCCTTCGATGGCTGCCAATTCCGTTGCCAAGGTACTGGACCAGAGCGCCGAGCTGAGGCCGCTTCAGGAGCGGCTCGAGGTGATTGATCGCTTGCAGCGACGCTACCGGACCATTGCACCCGAGGAGCTCGCCAAGGCGAGTCGGGTGTGCGCCATCGATGGGACCACTGCGGTCATTTGCGCGACCAGCGGGCCGGTTGCGGCGGCTCTGCGGCAGATCGCGCCTCGTCTTCTTGCCGGCCTCCTTGCCACGAGCTCGCGCTCACTGTCGGAAGGCCAACGCAATTCATTGAAAGAAAAAGAGATTCCGGAGCTTACCGGAATCCGCATCGAAGTTCAAGTTGAGCGCCGCCCGGCCCGACGAGCGGTCAAGGCGCGCGCGCCCCTCCCGGTGGAGCGCCTTTCGAAGGTGGCCGAGGGCCTTTCCGACTCGCCGCTCAAGACGACCCTGGAGCGCATCGGCCGCGCCGCTCAGAGCAAGAGGACGCGCGAGAAGACATAGAAGAGGCCGTAGGCCACCAGCAGCACGACCACCCCCTGGAGCACCCGCCAGCCGAGGCGCAGGTATTTCCGGTCACGCGTGAACGCGAACGCAATCCCGATCCCGACCAGGAACAGGGTGCCGAAAATCAGGATGACGCGCAGGACCAACATAAGTAATCGGGGTCAGACTCCCATTGAGTTAATCGCCACCCCAGCAATTAACTTGATTGGAGTCTCACCCCAATTATTTATGCGAGCTGGAGGTTGGCGAACGCCCGGGGCAGGGCCTCGACCGCGTCGAAGGTGACTTCTTCCCACGCAGTCCGGTCCGCCAGCAACGCCCGGAGGAGCTGGTTGTTGAGGGCGTGCCCGGACTTGTGGCCGTGGAAAGCGCCGATCAGGGGATGACCAAGCGTATAGAGGTCGCCCACGGCATCGAGCGCCTTGTGCTTCACGAATTCGTCGTCGAAACGCAGGCCCTCGCTGTTCAGCACGCGGAAGTCGTCGATGACGATGGCGTTGTCGAGCGAGCCGCCCATGCCCAGACCCTGCGAGCGCATCGCCTCCACGTCCTGGGTGAAGCCGAACGTGCGCGCCCGCGAGATCTCCTTCACGAACGAGACGTCGGCGAAATCGATCTCGACGTGCGAGCGCGTCGCCTCGAACACCGGGTGCTTGAACTCGATGGAGAACGACAGCTTGAAGCCGTTGAAGGGCTCCAGGCGCACCGTCTTGTCGCCCTGCTCGACGGACACGGTCTTCAGGATCCGGAAGTACTTCTTGGCCGCCTTCTGCTCCTCGATGCCGGCCGACTGGAGCAGGAACACGAAGGTCCGCGCGCTGCCGTCCATGATCGGGACCTCGTCAGCCGAAACGTCCACGTATGCGTTATCGATCCCGAGGCCGGCGAAAGCCGACATGAGGTGCTCGATGGTGGAGACGCGCGCGCCGTCCTTTTCGATCACGGTGGCCATGCGCGTGTCGGTCACGTTCAGCGCGTGCGCCGGAATGGCGGGGTTGCCGGGCAGGTCCGAGCGGCAGAAGACGATCCCCGTATCCGGCGCGGCAGGACGCAGGGCCATGCGCACCTTGTTGCCGGTATGCACGCCCACGCCAGTGGCGTCGACGATGGATCCGAGGGTTCGCTGGTGGATCATGAAAGGTACCGAAAAACCAATTCTATCATGCACTTGTGGAAATTGAACGGCGCTTTCCGGAGTCAGTCCAATCTTTGGTACTTCAATAGGGATCACATCCATGAAAACGCAACTTGCCCTTGCCGTCGCCGGCGCCCTGCTGGCCCCCGCCGTAATGGCCGAATCGTTCTCGGATAACGCGCGCGTGGTCGAAGCGCGCCCGGTCGTCGACCGCATCCCGATCCAGCGCGAAGAGTGCTGGAACGAGCGCGTCCGCGGCTACGAGAACCGGCGCGTGACCCGCACCGATACCGGCGCAGCCATCGGCCCGGGCACCGTGCTGGGTGCGGTGATCGGCGGCGTCGTGGGCCACCAGTTCGGCAACAGCAGCGGCGGACGTGACCGCGCCACCGGCGCCGGGGCGATCGTGGGCGGGTTGATCGGCAACCAGGTCGACCGGGACAACCGCGGCCAGTCGATCGAACGCGTCGAGGTCGAGCACGTACCGGGGCGCGAGGTCGAGCGCTGCCGCCTGTACGAGGAAGTGCGCGAAGCCACCGTCGGCTACGACGTGCGCTATGTCTACAACGGGCGCGAGTTCGTCACGCGCATGCCCGAGGACCCGGGCCCCAGGATCCGCGTGGCCGTCGACGTCCGCCCCATCGAGGGGCCGTCGAGCGCGGAGGTGTATCGCGCGCCCCCACCTCCCGGCCGTCCGCGCTACTAGGCGCGAATCGAAAACGGGCCCGCAT
>JBKJYC010000362.1:0-3370 GCA_046715885.1 Usitatibacter sp. | reverse complement strand
GTGCAGCGCTGCGACATCGCGTTCGAGGGCCTGGAGCACCTGGTCCAGCTGGCCCGCGCCGTCACGCTCGAACTGGGTCAGCTCCCGCAGGCGCGCCTCGACGCCGGAGCGCGCCTGGTCGGCCACGCCCAGTTGCGCCTGCATCGCGCGCGACTGGTCGAAGAGCGTGCGCTCGGCCGCCTTCTGCGCGAAGGTGAGGTTGTGGACATTGGTGCGCAGCGTTTCCACCTCGGCGAGGAGCGCGCTCTCGCGATCGGCCTTGCTGCGTACGAGCAGCGCGTGGTCCTCGCGCAGGCGCGCAAGCTGCGCCAGCAGCTCGCTCTCGCGCTGCTCCAGCTGCTGGCGCGCCGCGCCCGCCTCGTCCTGCGCCGTCCTCAGGGCCTGCTCGAGCCGGCGCGTCTCTTCCGCGTATGCGCGCGCCGAGACCCGCGTTTCGCGCTCGAGCGCGGCCAGCTGCTCCGCGAGCTCGCGCTCCTGCGCGGCCAGGCTGTCGTGCGCGCCCTGAACCCGCGCGCTTTCCACGCGCACCGCGAGCAATTCCTCCTGCAGCTTTCTCTCCCGGCCCGCGGCCTGCCACTCGCGCTCCGCGGCGTTGCGTTCACGCTCCGACGATTGCCGCTCGCGCTCGGCGGATTCGCGCTCGAGCTGCGCGAACTGCTGCTCGCGTTCGGCGCGCAGCCGCTCGGTTGCCGCCACCTCGGAGCGCAGCGCCTCGATGCGTTCGGCCAGCTCCCTCTCGCGCTGCGCCAGCGCCTGCGCCAACGACGACGCTTCGGAATTGAGCGCGAGCAGGCGCTCCTGGAGCTCCGTCTGCCGCGCTGCATGGGCTGCGCCCAGGCGCTCGGCCTCCTGGCGTGCCGCGGCGAGCTGCGCGTTGATCTCGGCTTCCTGCGCGGCGAGCCGCGTGAGCTCCTGCCGGTGCTGGTCGGCCTGCGCCTCGAGGAACCGGATGTGGCCGTTCAGCCCGCCGCACAGCGGGGAGTTGGCGGTGCCGTGGAGCGAGAATCCGTCGAAGATGTTGGGCGGCGTGCGGAACGCCTCGAGGAGCTCGTCGTGGCCCGCGGCAACGTAGAAGCGGTTCAGGCCGTCGAACCAGGCGAACCGGTAGCCCTTCTTCAGCAGCAGGGGCTCCCATTGCCGGAACGACTCCTTCTGCGTGAGCGGCAGCGTGCTCTCGACCACCACGATCCAGGGGCGCTCGCCCGAGCGCGTCCAGCCCTTCAGCACCGCCTTCTCGCCGCCTTCGACGTCGATCTTCAGCCAGTGCACCGGGTTGCGTGCCGCGTGTTCGAAGACATCGTCGAGGGTGATGCCCGAGACCGTGATCTGTTTCGAGGCGTAGCCGCAGCGGCCGTGGCGGGCCGCGATCTTCGCATCACCGGTGCTGAGCCCGGTGTCCGGGAACTCGAAGAAGCGGATCGTCCCGGGCTTCGCCACCACGGCCGCTTCGATCACGAGCTCGCCGGAGCGCTCGCGCCGGAGCTTCTCCGCGTAGTACGGCGTGGGCTCGACGTGGACGCCGCGCCATCCGTGGTCGTAGAAGACGCGGCTCACCGAGTCCACCACCGGGTCGTGGGCGCCGATGTCGATGTAGTTGCCGTCCTTCACGCGCCCAAACGCGCGCCACAGCAGGACGTCTTCGAAATTCTGGGCGTAAGAGATCAATGAAGTCACGGTCGTCCTTCAGGTCGCCAGCGCGGCACCGGCCGTCGAGCGGCGCGGGGCCCCACAATGTACCGCGGAAATCTCCTCGAACAGCCGGCCCTCGGCGTGCGTCTCGACCAACGGCCGGGGTAGAGGTAGAAGAGGACGCGCATGGAGGCCTACGAGAGCTCGGGCAGCGCCCGCACCAGCTGGTCGCGGCTGTGCCGCCACGAAACGGCCGGGCCCATGGGAATGTCCGTGCGCTGTGCGAGCAGGGTCGCGATCCAGCGTTCCAGCGCGCCCTCCAGGCCGCCCGGCGCGGCGCTCGAAAAGAACGTCGCGGTGTCGCCCGCGATCTCGCGAAAGATGGCGATGTCGCGCGCGAGCACCGGTTTGTTCCAGCATTGCGCCTCGAGCACCGGCAGGCCCAGGCCTTCGCCCTTCGACGCCATGATGAGTCCCGCGGCGCGCTGGTAGAGCTCGAGCAGCATCGTGTCGGATGGCGCGTCCAGCCAATGCAACCGCCGCCCCGCTTCCGGGTGCGTGCGCAGCCGCTCGACCAGCGCCTGGACCATCCAGCCCTGGCGCCCGACGATGACCAGCTGCGCGGCCTCGCCACGGTCCCACAGCTTCTCGAACGCGTCGAGCACCTCGGCATGCGCCTTGCGCGGCTCGATCGTGCCGACCATGAGGACGAACTTCTCCTCGAGGCAGGACGCGGGCAGGGTCGCGGAGCCGGTGCGCGCGGGTTCGTGGAGGAGGAATCCGAACGGGTCGGTACCGAGCTGGATCACCGAGCTGCGGATGCTCGCCGGCTCGAGGCCGTGGACACCGCGGACCCACGCCGTGAAATCGCGCTGCACCGAGCGCGAGATGCACACCACGTCGTCGGCCAGGATCGCCAGGGCGCGCAGCCAGCGGCGGAAGTCGCGTGTCGCCCGCGGGCGGAACCACGTCGGCTCGAGCACCGGCAGCAGGTCGTACACCATGAACGCGATGCGAACGCCGTCGCGTTTCCAGCGCAGCAGCTCGCCCGCGTGCCGGTGCACGATGTAGGCGGCGAGATCGAGCCCCAGGAACAGGTCGCCCGGGCCGCCCTGCACCGCTTCGCCCGACACCTCGGGCCGTTGCCGCGGCAGCGGCAGGTCGAGGAAGTTGTCCGGCAGGTAGCGGTAGCCGCGCCCGCGCGTGGCGGCGATGGCCCGCACGCGAAAGCCCGCGGGCGGCGCCTCGAGGAGCTGGCGGAAGAGATTGCGCACCACGCGCTGGATGCCGGTGCGCTGGTCCATGCGCGCGATGACGGATACGTCCACCAGCAGCTGGCGCACCGCGGGTACGGCCGCGTCTGCGCGAGGGCGCCGTGCGGCCCAGCGGCGCCGCAGCAGCGGCGCCGGGAGGTAGCGCAGGATCAGGCCCGCGAAGACGTTGTTCATCGGGCTTGCGCGCTCTGCGCGGCGTAGTGTTCGAAGGCCGCGTCGACGTCCCCGAAGGAGTCGAGCCGGCCGTCCACCAGCACCGAGGCGCGCTCGCAATGGGCCTTGATGTAGCCGGGGTCGTGCGAGACCAGGATCATCGCGCGGTCGCTGCGCTTCTCGAACAGCTCCACGCGGCACTTCTCGTGGAAGCGGCTGTCGCCCACGGCGATGATCTCGTCGATCAGGAAGCAGTCGAACTCGATCACCATGGAGATGGCGAAGGCGAGCCGCGCGCGCATGCCGCCCGAGTA
>JBKJYC010000361.1:0-3221 GCA_046715885.1 Usitatibacter sp. | reverse complement strand
CTCATCGTTGGCAAACCGCTTTGTCTCGCTCTCACCGCGGATCGCCACATCCAGATGCACCTTCGAAACATCGACTCCGCCAAACACCTCCAGTGCCTCGCTCATCCCTCGCTCCCAGTCTTGTATGCGGGCTCCAATGGCCCAATCAACTGTTCGGGAAAATGGGAAAACAGCGAGTGCGGCGCCCTGCGCTGACCCTCAGGCTCGGTGGCCTATAGACCCATCAGGCTGCCGCACTCAGGCACTAAACTAGCAAAAAGTCGAAATACAAGACCCCTTATTTCCCCTCGGGCACGTTGGCGCGCAGCTCGGCAAGCCAGGCCTTGGCATTGCCGTCGGACGGGGCGCGCCAGTCCCCGCGCGGCGAGAGGCTTCCGCCCGCGACGACCTTGGGACTGTTGGGCAACGCGGAGCGCTTGAACTGGCTCGCCTCGAAGAAGCGGTACAGGAACACCTCCAGCCATTTGCGGATGTCCGCCAGCGTGTAGGCGTGTTTCCCATCGGCGGGGAAGTTCGGTGGCCATTCGCCACGCCGCGCATCGCGCCACGCGTGCCATGCGAGGAACGCGACCTTCGAGGGACGCATGCCGAAGCGCGTGATGTAATAGAGATGAAAATCCTGCAGCTCGTAGGGCCCGATCTTCGACTGGGTGCTCTGCAGTTCCCCGTTGCTGGCCGGGATCAGCTCCGGCGAGATCTCGGTTTCGAGGATGGCCAGCAGGGTGCGCGACGCCCCCGCATCGAGCTGCCCCGAGGCCATCACCCAGCGCACCAGGTACTGGATCATCGTCTTGGCCACCGAGCCGTTCACGTTGTAATGGCTCATGTGGTCGCCCACGCCATAGGTGCACCAGCCCAGCGCCAGCTCCGAGAGGTCGCCGGTTCCGAGCACGAGGCCGGCGCGCTGGTTGGCGAGGCGGAACAGATAGTCGGTGCGCAACCCCGCCTGCACGTTCTCGAAAGTCACGTCGTACACCGGCTCGCCCTTGGCGAAAGGATGGCCCAGGTCCGCCAGCATTCGCTGGGCGGCCGGACGGATGTCGATCTCCTCGCCAGTGACGCCGAGCGCCTGCATCAGCTTCCAGGCATTGGACTTCGTGCCCTCGGAGGTGGCGAACCCGGGCATCGTGAAGCCGAGGATGTTCGTGCGCGGCAGGCCCAGCGCGTCGAAGGTCTTGGCCGCCACCAGCAACGCATGCGTCGAATCCAGCCCCCCGGAGACGCCGATCACGATGCGCTCGATACCCGTCGCGCGCATGCGCTGGGCGAGCCCCTGCACCTGGATGTTGAACGCCTCGTAGCAATCGCTATCCAGCCGCAGCGGATCGTCCGGAACGTAGGGGAAGCGGTCGATCCTGCGCTCGAGCCCGATGTCCTCGAACACGGGGCGGTGCTCGAACGCGATTCGCCGGAACATTTTTTCCGGATGGCCCGCGGCCACGCCCGCGGCGTTGAAGGTCACGGTGCGCATGCGCTCCTGCGCCAGCCGCTCGACATCGACATCGGCAACCGCGAGCTGGCCCTTCGACGGGAAACGCTGCGTCTGCGCGAGGAGCGCGCCCATCTCGTGGATCGTGGCCTGGCCGTCCCAGGCGAGGTCCGTGGTGCTCTCGCCGGGACCGGATGCGGAATACACATACGCCGCGTGGCAGCGCATCGATTGGGAAGCGCAGAGGAGCGCACGTTCCCGCGCCTTGCCGACGACCACGTTCGACGCCGAGAGGTTGCACAGGATCAGCGCCCCCGCCAGCGCGCCGTTCGCCGAAGGCGGCGTGGCGGTCCAGAAGTCTTCGCAGATCTCGACATGGAACGTGAAGCCCGCGAGGTCGGAAGCGGCGAAAACGAGGTCGGTCCCGAAAGGCGCCACCTGCCCGGCGAGCGCGACCTCGAGCCCCGCGATGCCGGCCCCGGGGGAGAACCAGCGGTTCTCGTAGAACTCGCGATAGTTCGGCAGGAAGGATTTCGGCACGACGCCCAGGATCCGTCCGCGCGTGAACGCGACCGCGCAGTTGTAGAGCCGCTGGTTGCGCCGCACCGGAGCTCCGACGACGCACACGACGCGCATCGCCCGCGAGTCCTCGAGCAGCTCGCGAAGCGCCGTCTCCGCGGCATCGAGCAGCGTGTCCTGCAGCAGCAGGTCGTCGATCGCGTACGCGGGGAGGCCCAACTCGGGGAACACCATCAGGTCAGCGTGGCGCGCCTCGCCCGCACGCATCAGGGCCAGGGTTTCCTCGCGGTTGGCGGCGGGGTCCCCGATGTGGATGCGCGGCGTGCACGCGGCGACGCGCAGCAGCCCCTGGCGATGGATGGAAAAGAAGGAATTCATACGGCCATCGTACAATGGGTGCGCATCCGACAAGACACGGGAGAACCGCGCAATGGCTTCGCCTTCCGACCCGCTGAATCCCTACGCACCCCCCAGGGCGGCGGTCCTCGAAGCCTCATCCGGCGAGGCCGGCGAGCTGATCCTCGAGGGGCGCAAGGTCGCCCCCTCTCGCGGCAAGGCGTGGTTCGGCGAGGCGTGGGAGCTCTTCAAGCGCGCGCCCGGGATCTGGATCCTGAACTTCATCCTCTTCATGGTGATGACGCTGGTGCTGGCGATCATCCCGCTGGGCTCGCTCGTCTCCTACCTGCTCTACCCGGTCTTCATGGCCGGCCTCATGCTCGGCTGCCGTGACCTGGAGGGGGGACTGCCGCTCGAGGTGGCGCACCTCTTCGCCGGCTTCAAGCAGAACACCGGCAACCTGATCCTCGTGGGCCTGCTCTACATGGTGGGCCTGATCATCGTGACGATCGTGGCCTTCGTGCCCGTCGGCATTCTCGCGGGGTTCATGTTCGCCGCGGCGGGCACGGCCGCCTCTGCCGATCCGTCGCTGTTCGCCTGGCTGATCGGGCTGGGCGTGGCTTTCGTCTTCACCCTCGCGCTGCCCTTGCTGATGGCGCTGTGGTTCGCCCCCGCGCTCGTGGTCTTCCACGACGTGCAGCCCATGGCCGCGTTGAAGGCGAGCTTCGCGGGCTGCCTGAAGAACCTCGTGCCGTTCCTGGTCTACGGCCTGATCGGCCTGCTGCTGCTGATCGTGGCGCTCATTCCCGTGGGCCTCGGCCTGCTCGTCGTCATTCCCCTGCTGTGGGTGACGACGTACACGGGCTACCGGGACATCTTCATCCGCCAGGACTGAGCCCGCCCCCGCGCAAGTGATCGACACGCTTCGCCCCGTCTC
>JBKJYC010000360.1:0-5922 GCA_046715885.1 Usitatibacter sp. | reverse complement strand
ACGCGCTCGAGCACAACGTCGATCGGCTTGCCGAGGACCATTTGAACGCGCAGCGCCTGGCGGCCGGACTGTCGGCGCTGGGCATCGCAGTCGACCCGGTGCAGACGAACATGGTCTTTGCGGCGTTTCCGAAAGAGTCCTGCGAAGCCCTGCAAGAGCACCTTCGCGCGCACGGCGTCATCGCCTTCATCGATCCCCGCAGCCGCTTCGTGACGCATCTCGACGTGGATGCGTCGGGAATCGACGCGATGCTGGCCGCCACCTCCGCCTTCCTGTCCCGAAATGCCCGGACCTTGCCGCACGCCACCGCCCAAGGGTAGTAGCCTAGCGTCTCGCCGCAACCGGAAAAGGAGATCTCGATGGAATCCCGTGACTCTATTCGCGCCCGGCTCCAGGCGAAGCTGGCCGAAGTGAACCAGGACATCCGCACCTATCCGCAGCCCATCGCGCATTGCGATGCACAGCTGGCCGGGCTCCACGAAGAGCGCGCGAAGCTGCTCGAGGCCCTGGACCGGCTCGTGACCGCGGGCGAGCGCGAAACGGCGCGTCCTGTCAGTACTTGCTGATCACCCTGACGCCGGTCGGGGGCGAGCTCACGTATCCCACCGCCCCCTGGGTGCTTCTCACCGCGAGGAGGACCTCCACGTCGGTCCCCTTGACGATCGGGGGGGTGAGGCCTTCGCGAAATCCCTTTTTCATCCACACGGTGTTGTACTTGTTGACGTCCATGCGGTAGACCCTTTCGAGGAAGGTTGCCTGGGCGCCGGCGTTGTCGAACGGGACGATCTTCATCGAGCCCGCGAGTTGCTTCTCGCCGAGAAACACTTCCTTCGCTTCCTCGGGCGTGAGCGTGACGGACGGATGGGCGATCACGTAGATGTCCGCCATCGCGGCTGCCGAGGCGAGCGACGCGGCGGACAGGGCGAGGAGGCACAGTGTCCTCACGAGGGTCGCGCTCAGAAGCGGATGGCGAACTGCGCGCGCGCTTCGCTGTAGGGGCTCTCGTCCAACCCTTCCCGGGTGCGGTTGGCCTCGAACTTGAGGGCCGCCTTCGGATTGAGGAGGTAGCGCACTCCCAGTACATGGCGGGAGTACGACCGCCCGCTTTCCATCCCGGCGAAAAAGTTGTCGCCCGGGGCGATGGAAGTCTTCTCCCAGCGGTAGTAGGGCGTCCACAGGTCGCGAATCGTCCGGCCGACCTGCAGGAACGCGGCCCAACTCGCATGCGTGCCCGTGCCGCCGCTCAGATCCCGGTTGCGGAAGCGGTAGTACTCCCCGATGCCCTCCCAGTTGTCGCTCTCGAAGCTGAAGTAGCCGCCGGTGAATCCCACCCGCGTGCGGCTCCGCGGCTCTTCGGCCTCGTCGTAGACGCCGACGTCCTGGCGCAGACCATGCAGCCCGACCGTGAGACCGTCGAGCGCGCCGCCGAATCGGTAGCCGACGTTGGCTCCGGCCATCATGCTGGAGTTGTCGTCGCGGTAGGCGTTGAAGTCGAGCACGCCGCCGGCAACGCGGTTGCCGTTCGCGATGTAGGCGTCGTACTGCAGCCTGCCGTTGCCGAAGTTCACGTGCCCGGTGCCCCACACGCCGACGGAATGCGCGGGAAGGATCCCGCCCTTGTCCTCGAAATCGATGAACCGGGGCCGGGTGATCGCGGTCTGGATCTGCGCGCCGTGATGGTAGGCCGTGTTCCAGCTGCCGTAGGGCGTGTGGAAGCGCCCGATCCATGCGGTCAGCGCGTCGCTCACGGTGTATCCGAGCTGCACGCGCTCCAGGTCGGTCAGCAGCGAGCCGTCGGACGTGACCTCGAACACGAGTTCCGCCAGCGTCTTCACGCGCCCGCCAAAGCTGGGAGTCAGATAGATATCGAGGTTGCCGATCACAAAGCCCTTCCGGCGGCCGTCGCTGCGCCGCTGGGTGGAGCGCTCATACCCGACGTCCGCGAAGCCGTGCAGAGGTACCCCGGGGGCGGCGCTCGCGCCGCGGCCGGCGGCGATCTCGGTGAGGCTTCTCTCGAGTGCCTCGATGCGCGCCTCCTCGCGCGGGGCCGGCGCAGGTGCGGCGGCGCGCGCGGGCGTCGCACCCGCCTTTTCGAGGTCGCTCACGCGGCGCGTGAGCTCGTCGATGAGCCGCAGGCTGCGCTCGAGCTGGCGCTCGAGCTCGCGGACTCTCTCGCTATCGTCCTGCGCGTGCGCTGGAGCGCCCGCGAGCAATCCCGAGCAAACCGCGACCGCCGCAATACGCCATCGGACGCTTCCCCGGGTCGTCAGTGTCATCGCGAAGCCCCCACTTTAATGGCTGCGACCACTATACCCGGCCTTCGGCATGCGCCTGGTTGAACGGCTCACGACTTCAGCGCTCCCTGCGCACGGCGTTACGGGTGTAGCCCTGAGCCGGCTCTGTGAGATCCGTCACAGATAGTCCCGAAGGGGGCGGTACACTGCATCGTGGTGAAAGTACTTCGCTTTGTCCGAGAAATACAGCCCGCATGCCGCCTCTATATCCTGCCCTTCGCCGAGCGATCAGCCGTCTCGCGGAACCGTATGTGTTGTTTCCGGCGGTCGCCATTCTGCTGCTGGGCGTTGTGTGGAGCACGACCCTCAAACTCATCCAGATCGACCACGAGAGCACCAGCCGCGCGGCCGCGTCCTCGAGCCTCGAGCTCACCGAAACCTATAGGGCGCAGGTCGTGCGTGCGTTGCGCGAAATCGACCAGACACTCAAGTTCGTCAAGTTTGCCCACCAGCGCGACCGCGGACGCGTTGATTTCGAAGAGCTGAAGGCCCGGGGCGTGCTGCTGTCCGACCAGTTCTTCGTCGTGAGCATCGCGGACCGCCACGGTCGCGTCGTGGCGAGCAGCCGTCCCGCCGGCCGGGAAAGCGTCTTCGACCAGGACTACTTCCAGGCCCAGCGCAGTGGCGACGGGATCGCCATCAGTCGGCCCCAAGGAGCGGGCGAGGCCGACCCAAAGATCCATTTCAGCCGCAGGCTCGAGGCCGCCGACAGATCGTTCGCCGGCATCGTTTTCGTTACGGTGCCGGCGGCCTACTTCGTGAGTAGCTACGAGGTGGCGCGGCTCGGGCAACACGGCGTAATGGGGATTCTCGGCGTCGACGGGGTATTCCGCGCGCGCCGCACCGGGGACTCGGCCGTGTTCGGCGAGACAACCGACTATGCCGCGGTGTCGTCGCTTCCCCGGGACGGCGCTCCGGCGGTCACGACGAACCAGTGGGACAAGGTGCGCCGCTATACGTCCTCACGCGACGTCCTCGATTTCCCGCTCGCGGTTGTCGTGGGACTCTCCGAGGACGAGCAAATGCGCCTCGCGAACGATCGCGCCGAGACCCATCTTTGGCGCGCTTTTGGAGGGAGCGCGCTGTTGCTCACGCTGCTGGGCGGGGTGGGGTGGCTCAGCTGGCAGCTCTCGCGCACGCGCGCCCGGGCGAGCGAAGCCCTGCACGACGAGGTGGCCATCCGCCGCAAGGCGGAGGTCGCGTTGAAACTGCGCAACCGTGCGGTCGAGTCGAGCGTCAACGCCATCCTCATCACCGACCTCTCGAAGCCCGGGGCGCCGATCGAATACGTCAACCCTGCATTCGAGAAGATCACCGGGTACTCCTCCGCCGAGGTGGTCGGCCGAAACCCAGGCTTTCTGCTCGGCCTCGACGTGGAGCAGCCCGCGCTGCAGGAGATCCGCATGGCGCAGTGCGAAAAGCGCGACGGGCACGCGGTGCTGCGCAACTACCGCAAGGACGGCACGCTCTTCTGGAACGATCTGTACATCGCTCCGGTGCGCTCCGACGAGGGGGAGGTCACCCACTACGTCGAGGTGATGAACGACGTGACCGAGGCGAAAAACTACGAGGAGCAACTCGCGCACCAGGCGAACTTCGACACACTCACCGGGCTCGCCAATCGCAACCTGCTGCAGGACCGCCTGCACCAGGCGATCCTCAACGCTCGCCGTGACGGCGGCACGATAGCGATAGCGTTCCTCGACCTCGACAACTTCAAGCTCGTCAACGACAGCTTCGGCCACAAGGTCGGCGACGAGATGCTCCAGCAGATCGCCGCGCGCCTCAAGAGCTGCATGCGCGAGAGCGACACCGTCTCGCGCATCGGGGGCGATGAGTTCGTGCTCGTGCTGCGCAACAAGAAAGGCGAGGCGGCGGCGCACGAATCCGACATCACGCCGACGTTGCGCAAGCTGCTCGCCGCCGTCTCGGCGCCGATGACCCTTGGGACGCGCCCGGTGCGCGCGGCGTGCAGCATCGGGATCAGCATTTTTCCTCAGGACGGAAACGACGGCGATACGCTGCTGAGGAACGCCGACGCGGCCATGTATCGCGCCAAGGAGTCCGGACGCAACCGCTTCCAGTTCTTCACCGCGGACGTACACGAGCGCGTGCGCACGCGCGTCGAGCTCGAGTCCAGCCTGCGCCTGGCGCTGGAGCGCGAGCAGTTCGAGTTGCATTACCAGCCGCAGGTGAATCTCAAGACCGGCGCCATCGTCGGCGCCGAGGCGCTGTTGCGCTGGCGGCATCCCGACAAAGGACTGATCGGACCGGCCGGGTTCATCGGTGTCGCCGAGGAAACCGGACTGATCGTACCTATCGGGACGTGGGTGCTGGAGACCGCGTGCGCGCAGAACAAGGCCTGGCAGGACGCGGGCCTGCCGCCGATCGCGGTGTCGGTGAACATGTCCGCGCTCCAGTGCGCTCAGGAGGGCGTGGATGCCGTCGTCCGGCGCGCGCTCGAGTCGTCGGGTCTGGAGCCGCGCCACCTCGAGATCGAGATTACCGAGAGCGTTTCGATGGCGAACCCCGAGCAAAGCGTCCCGCTGATGCGCCGGCTCAAGGATACCGGCGTGGCCCTCTCGATCGACGACTTCGGCACCGGCTTCTCGAACCTGAGCTACTTGCGCCGCTTTCCGGTGGACCGCCTGAAGATCGACCTGTCGTTCGTGCGCGAGATCGCCACCGATCCCGGCAGCCTTGCGATCTCGGAGGCGATCATCACGATGGCGCACAGTCTGAGCCTGCAGGTGGTGGCCGAGGGCGTGGAAACGCGGGAGCAGCTCGCGCTGCTCGCCTCGCGCAACTGCGATTCGATCCAGGGCTTTTACTTCAGCGCGGCGGTGACCAAGGAAGCGTTCGCGCAGCTACTGCGCGAAAACCGCCGGCTCTATGTTCCCGTGTTGTCCCGCGGGTACGAGAGCGCCGGTGTGCTCCACTGAGCGAGGGTGGAACGCCCTCACAGGATCTCCGCCGCATGGTCGGCCAGCCGCGAGCGCTCGCCGCGCGTGAGCGTCATGTGCCCGCCGTGGGCCCAGCCCTTGAAGCGATCCACCACGTAGGTCAGACCCGACGAGCCTTCCGTGAGGTAGGGCGTGTCGATCTGCGCGATGTTGCCGAGGCAGACCACCTTGGTGCCCGGGCCGGCCCGCGTGATGAGCGTCTTCATCTGCTTGGGTGTCAGGTTCTGCGCCTCGTCGATGATGAGGTACTTGTTGATGAAGGTCCTGCCGCGCATGAAGTTCAGGCTCTTCACCTTGATGCGCGAACGGATGAGGTCGGCCGTCGCGGCGCGGCCCCAGTCGCCCGCCTCGTCGTCGGTCTTCATCAGGACGTCCAGGTTGTCCTCCAGCGCCCCCATCCACGGCGTCATCTTCTCCTCCTCGGTGCCGGGCAGGAAGCCGATGTCCTCGCCCACCGGGACCGTGACGCGGGTCATGATGATCTCGGAGTAGACCTTGTACTCGAGCGTCTGCATCAGCCCGGCGGCGAGCGTGAGCAGTGTCTTGCCGGTGCCCGCCTGCCCCAGCAGGGTGATGAAGTCGATCTCCGGGTCCATCAGCAGGTTGAGCGCGAAGTTCTGCTCGCGGTTGCGCGCGGTGATGCCCCAGACGTTGTTCTTGTGGTG
>JBKJYC010000359.1:0-2624 GCA_046715885.1 Usitatibacter sp. | reverse complement strand
CCGCTCCCGCCCCACATCGGGTGCAGTGTGCCGGCAACTTTTTTCTTGTTGTCCCGGTTGACGGCGCTGAACTTCACATTGGCGTAGGGGATCCGGGTTCCCGATTTGGGGTCAACCGGCTTCACTTCGACGTGATAGATCTCGCCTTTCCCGACGGGGTGCTCGGACCACTTTGGCGGATTGCCCATCTGCATCCGCATTGCTTTCGCGGCTTCGAGCTCGAAGATAACGATCATGTTATCGGCGAGATTGCGGCCGATCAGCACGGTCTTCTGGGTGGCGTCTTCGGCGGCGGACAGCACTTTTACCTTGGGCTCAGCGCCTTGGGCGAGCGTGCCAAACGTCAACGCCGCAGCGAGCGCGCCTAGCACAAGGTGATTTTTCATAGGAAATTAACCTTTCAAATTCTACGAATTTCCGCACATCAACGCTACTGCGTGCGAAGGGCCTTGGGGTACACGGGATCGCACGCGAGCTTGAGCGAGCCCCCTCGATGATCTCGCGGGAGCTGCGTCGCAACGCCGCGACACGAGGCGGTGGCTTCGACTATCGGGCAACGACCGCGCAGTGGCACGCGGATCGCGCGGCGCGCCGTCCGAAGCGGGCTAGACTTGCAAGCCACACAGAACTTCGCACTACATCGAAGAGCGTTTGGGCGGCTGGTGGCTGCGCCCGGTGGGGCGACCATCCGCGGTCCCGTGGTGCCGTGGAAGGGTCGCCGGCATGGACAGCGGCAGCCACAGCGCCGGGCGCGGGCATGGAGTCCGGCGCAGATCTCACACCGCCTCCCGATTGACTTTCCCGATGATCCTCTATGCGCATCAGTCATGAGGCGATCTACCAAGCCCTGTACGTGCAGGGGCGTGGCGCGTTGCGCAGGGAGCTCACTGCATGCCTGCGCAGCGGGCGCGCTCTGCCTGTACCGCGAGCACGCACGCGCGGACGCGGCAAGCCCTTTGTCACGCCAGAACTGCTGATCGGCGAACGCCCCGCCCTGGTGAGCGACCGCGCAGTTCCTGGACGCTGGGAAGGCGATCTCATCCTCGGACTCGGTAGCTCTGCGATCGGCACGCTGGTCGAGCGCACGACACGCTTTACGCTCTTGCTACATCTGCCACCGCAGCCAGAACACGGAGTGCGCCCGCGCGAGAAGAACGGGCCGCCGCTTGCCGGTCACGGCGCCAAGCCAGTGCGCGAGGCGATTACGCGCACCATGGCTTCGTTCCCGGAACAGCTGCGTCGATCGCTCACGTGGGATCAAGGCGCAGAGATGAGTCAACATGCAGGGCTGCGCATCGACACGGGCCTGCGCGTCTACTTCTGCGATCCGCAAAGTCCCTGGCAACGCGGGACAAACGAGAACACCAACGGGCTGCTGCGCCAGTACTTCCCGAAAGGCACCGATTTGAGCAAACACGGTGCCACGGACCTTGGAAAAGGTGGCGCCCCGAACACGAATCGAACGTGCGACCTGCCCCTTAGGAGGGGGCTGCTCTATCCACTGAGCTACCGGGGCGCTGCGGGCGAAATTATCGCATGGGCCCGCAGCGCCCCTGCCTTCAGGCGCGCGGCTCGCCCCGACCGTTCACCGTGATCGTGCGACCCGGCGGCGTGGCCATCTGGACGCGATGCTCCTGCCCGCGGAAGTTGTAGGTCACGTCCCAGTAATCCGGACGTCCCGACGTGGGCGCACTCGTGCAGCGCTGAACGTCCTGGGTATAGGAGGGACGCCCGTCGCGATTCACGTTCGCGCCCACTGCGGCTCCGCCCAGCGCGCCGACGGCAGTCGCAAGGTCGTTGCCGCGCCCACTGCCGACCTGGTGGCCGAGCACGCCGCCGATCAACGCGCCGACGACCGCGCCGCCGATGTTCGCATCGCCGCGGCCGCCGCCTGCCTGCTCGCGTTCGACCCAGCAGCGCTGCTGGGACTGTGCGTAGACCGCGCGCGCCCCAGTCACGTCCGCCTCGAAGATGCGCTCATCGCGTCGGCGCCGCGCGTCATAAACGGGCATCGCGGGCGGCGCGTAGCGGCTTTCCTCGACGCGAGCCTGGCGCACGACTTTGCGCACCGAGGAGATCGAGTTGTTGATGCCCATCGCCTGGAGCGAGGGATAACGCCCCGGCCGAAGCACACGGCAACTGCCTTCGAAGCGCGCGTGCTCGCAGACCTCATAGCGGTCGCCGAACACGATGGCCGACGACGCGCGGTCGTTGAATCCCTGGCGCTCGAGGTCGCGGTAGTCGCGCTGCGCGGTGAACGAACGGCCCTGGAAGTCCGGCTGCCCGTAAAAGACGATCTCGGCGGCGGCCTGGGTTGCGAAGGCGACGGACATTGCTGCAACCAACAATTTGTATTTCCTGCTCATGGGGATCTCCTGGGATGCGGTAGACACATCCGTAAGATCAGCCAAAGCGCCGCGCGTTCATGCCGCCGGGCGTGCCTTCGCCAAAGCGCGGTCGAGGAGGTCGCGCAAATCGAGCAGGCTGCGCTCATGCAGAGCGGCCGTGGTGCCCCTCATGCCCACCCGGCCTTCCTTCAGGGCCTCGAAAGTCACCAGGGCGGTTTCCAGCAAGTCGCGCATCCGATGCTCGCGCGAATCCCGCCGTCCGTCTGTGGCCACGCC
>JBKJYC010000358.1:0-5486 GCA_046715885.1 Usitatibacter sp. | reverse complement strand
CCATGCCGACCTCAACCTGCGCTCGGCCTATGCCCACGTCCTGGCCGATGCCTTCACCTCGATCCTCGCCATCGTGGCGCTGCTGGCGGGACTCTTCCTCGGCTGGACCTGGGTCGACCCGGCAATGGGCCTGGTGGGAGCCGCGGTGATCGCATGGTGGGCCCGCGGCCTGATCGTCGAATCGGCGCGCGTGCTGCTCGACCGCGAGATGGATTCGCCCCTGGTCGGCCAGGTGCGCGGCGCCATCGAGAGCGACGGCGACGCGCAGGTGGCCGACCTGCACCTGTGGCGCGTGGGACGCGAGCGCTACGCCTGCATCGTGTGCGTCGTCGCCGATGCGCCCTTGCCGCCCGATGCGTACCGGGCCCGCCTCTCGCGCCTCGGCTCCATCGCGCATGCCACGATCGAGGTCAATGCCTGCCCGGCCCGTGGCCGGTGCGAGCCCTAGAGGGAGGGTCTGATCAATTCGCTGATGAACGACTCTGACCCCTTTATTGCCGTCCTGGATTTCTGGTTCGACGGCCCGAAACCGCGGCCCGAGTGGTTCCGCAAGAGCGAGGCTTTCGACGCCGCGATCCGCACGCGCTTCGGCGCCCTGCATGCCGAGGCGGCGTCCGGCGGCCTCGCGCAGTGGGAAGAAGCGCCGGATTCGGCGCTGGCTCTGGTCGTCGTGCTGTACCAGTTCTCGCGCAACCTCCATCGCAACGATGCGCGCGCGTTCGCACAGGATGCGCGCGCTTTGCGCCTGGCGGAATCCGTGGTGGCCCGGGGATGGGATCGCGCACGCCTGCCGGTCGAAAGGCAGTTCCTGTACTTGCCGTACGAGCACGCCGAGAACCTGGCGGCGCAAGACCGCGCGATGGATCTTTTCGCTCCGCTCGAGGCCTTCGCAGAGACCAGGGGTCTGACGGAGTGGGCGGAGAAGCACCTCGTGATCATCCGGCGCTTCGGCCGCTTCCCGCACCGCAACGCCGCTCTCGGGCGGACCTCGACGCCGGAGGAGCTGGTTTTCCTGCGCGAGCCCGGCTCCGGGTTCTGAGCGCCGGACGGACTACTTCTTCTTCGGTGTCGGAGCCGCCTTCTTCTTGGTGCGAGGGCGCGTGTTGCCGTAGCTGCCCTTGAAGACCTTGCCCTTGAAACTGCGTTTGTCGCCTCTGCCCATCGGGACTCTCCTTGAGGAATGTCCCCGATTATAGCGAGCCGCTCAACTGCGGAGTCGTTCGCGCTCCTTCTCGATGCGCTCCTGCTCGCGCTGGATGCGTTCGCGCTCCTTCTGGATGCGCTCCTGCTCGCGGTTCAGGCGCTCCAGGTGGCGTTGCCTGTCACGCTCCGCACGCTCCTTGTCGCGCTCCGCACGCTCCTTCGGGTCGGCGGTTTCCCGTGACGCGGACTCGTAGCCCTCGGGCACGCGGAAGAGGTCGGGTGAGGGCTCGCCGCGCTTGATCCCGACCAGGCGATAGATCGACTCGCCCTGGCGCGGATCGTTGTAGCGCGAGTACACCGTCACCTGGAGCTCGGGCGCGTACCACGACTCGGAGGTGACGTGGATCGGCGCGCGGTTGCCGATCTCGCCCGCGGGGATGGTCCAGACGGTCTGCTTGCCCTCGGCGCGAACGCCGTCGAAGTCCTTCGTGCCGAGCGCCGACGTGGTTCCCTTGCCGAGCTTCGCCGCGCCTTCGAAGCGCATCACCGAGGCTCCCGGCAGGGGGGGCACGGGCGGCACGGGCGGAACATGGCCCGCCATCGGCGGCATCGGCGGCAGCGGCGGGATCGGCAGCACGATCTCCCGGCCGTCGCCGGACTTCACGATCTGCACGCGCACTTCCTCGCGCCGCGTGCCGTCGTCGTTCTCGGTGATCGTGCGCACGGACATCTTCGGGACATCCACCACGTCCTTGCCGTCGATGGTGACCTTGAGGCCGTCGATGCGGATGTCCCTATTGCCCACCTTCAGCTCGACCTTGCCCGTGACTTCCTTGCCGTCCACGAAGACCTTGCCGCCGTCGATGCGGATCTCGGTGCCGCCGACGCGCATGACCTGCCTTTCCTTGTGGTCGTAGGCAAAGGCGTAGGCGCGCGGCGTGACGATCGCCCGCTTGGAGCCCGGGGTGAGGACGATGCGCCTGCCGTCCACCGGATCGTTGATGTAGATCGTGCGCTGCTTGCCGTCGCCCGATTCCTGGCGCGTGCGCCCGGCGGTGTCGCGGTACACCGCGCCGGACGTCTTCTTGCTGATCACGTTGCCATCGCCGAGCGCCTGATTCGACTCGGTGGTGACTTCCGCGCTGTAGGGCGCGTTCTTCACGACGCGGCTGGAGCCCACGCGGCCCCCGAACATGGTGCCCATGGAGGTGCGCATCTCGTTCGAGAACTCCTCGGCCCAGCGGCGCCAGGCATCGGCCTGATCGGCGGAGGCGAGCACGTCGAGGTTGAACGGGCTGTGCTCCTGGCTGGCGAAGGCGGGCACGGCGATCGCGGTGGCGGCCAGCGCGGCAATGAGTGTGCGGTTCATCGGTTCTCTTCCTTGTGGGAGTTCAGTCGAGCAGGCGAACGGCGAGCGGCTCGCCCTGCGCGGAGTACAGCATTTCCGCGCGCACCGGCTCGCCCGCCCGCTCGGGAGAGACAGGCAGACCCCATTGGGCGAGCAGCGCGCGCGGAAACTCGGTGGCGACCACGGTGGCGCCCGGCTCGAGCGCGATGCGCTCCAGGGGGCGCAGGGCCAGGAACGGCCCCGGGTCGGGCTCGCCGGCGATGAGCGCTTCCACCGGCGTGTCGGTCGGGATCGCGATCGGCGAGCGCACCATCCAGCTCACCACCGCCACGGTGGCGGCGAGCGCCAGCGGCGGCATCCACCAGAGGGCCGGGCGCATCGCCTTCGTGCGGCGCTTGCGGAACTCCGCGGTGAGGCGCGCTTCGAGGGCGTCGGGTGCCTGCAGCCGGGCCAGGTCCCCCTTCAGCTCGTCCAGCCGCGAAGTGAGGAACGCGTCGTGCAGCGGGTTCATCCTCGGTTCGTCCGTATTCATGGTCAGGATGCCTCCTTGGCGCGCTTGGGCCCCGCGAGGATGCCCTTGCGCGCCAGGCGTTCGGCGAGCTGCGCGCGCGCCCGGGATAGGCGTGAGCGCACCGTGCCGATGTCGATGCCGCACACCTGCGCGGCCTCGGCGTAACTCATGTCCGACAGCTCGCACAGGATGAGCACGTCGCGGTAGTGCGGCGCGATCAGGCTCACGGCGTGGCGCACCTGCTCCGCCATCTCGCTGCGCAGGATCCGCTCCAGCGGCGTGTCGCGGTCGATGTGCGCCTCGGAAAGTGCCGCGTCGTCCGCGAGGTCGGCCGGATCGGTCGCGACTTCCCGCGAGCCGTGTTCCTTGCGCGCGAGGTTCCTCGCCACGCCGCACAGCCAGGCCGCGATCGTGCCGCGCGCCGGGTCGAACTGCTCGGTGCGCGTCATCAAATGCAGGAAGGTCTCCTGGGTGACCTCGGCCGCGCTCGCCGACGAGCCGGTGCACAGGAGCGCGAACCGGAACACCGCGTCCTTGTGCCGGCGGTAGAGGGCGACGAAGGCTTCCTCGTCGCCCTGCTTCATCTTCGCCAGCAGGCTCAGCTCGGGTTGCATGTTCCAGGGTGGCATTGGCCGTCGTGCATCCTCTCTCCCCCTATTGCCCCTCGCCCGCGAAAGGTTCCAAACCAATAAGGGGTCAGACCCCTTATGGCTATAAGGGGTCTGACCCCTTATGGCTCCGCTAGGGCTCCGCGTCCGGTTGGCGGTCGGGCACGGCGGCGGCGAAGGCGGGGAGGGCGAGGCAGGCCGCGTGGATGGCGGCAATGCGCGGCCAGGGCGTGAGGGGGATATCGAGGCGCTGGGCGTTGAAGACCTGCGGGACCAGGCACACATCGGCGAGCGTGGGCGAATCGCCAAGGCAGAAACGGCCCGCGGCGCGAGCCGCGAGCTGGCGCTCGAGGGGATCGAAGCCCGCGCGGATCCAATGCCGGTACCACTCGTCGCGCGCGGGCTGGTCGGCTTTCAAGGCATCGCGCAGGTGCAGGAGCACGCGCAGGTTATTGAGCGGGTGGATGTCGCACGCGATCGAGAGCGCGACCGATCGCACCCACGCGCGTTCCTCGGCGGTCGCCGGCAGCAGGCGCGGCATCGGGTGGAGCTCCTCCAGGTACTCGATGATGGCGAGCGACTGCGTGAAGTGCTGGCCGCCGACCGTGAGCATCGGGATCAGCCCCTGGGGATTCTGCGCGAGGTACTCCGGCGCGCGCTGCTCGCCCTTCCTCAGGTGGACGAAGCGCCGCTCGGCCTCGAGGCCCTTCAGGTTGAGCGCGATGCGCACGCGAAACGCCGCGGAAGAGCGGAAGTAGTCGTGGAGGATCATGGTCGCGGCATCTTATACTCCGGGCGTGACTCGCGACGAAATCCGGCAACGCCTCGCCATCCTCCCGCCGCTCGAAGACCTGCTCACCGCCGACGACCTCGAGAAGCAACGCGACGCGGCGCATGCGGTACTGCGCCCCGCGGCCGTGCTGCTGCTGGTCGTGAACCACGCGAGCGGCCCGACGGTGCTGTTCACGCAGCGAACCTCGCACCTTCCCGCCCATTCGGGGCAGATCAGCTTTCCCGGCGGGCGCTGCGAGGAGGGCGACTGCGACCTCGCGGCCACGGCGCTGCGCGAATCCCGTGAGGAGGTCGGGCTCGACCCGGCGCGCGTCGAAGTCCTTGGCGTGCTTCCCGAGTACAAGACCTCGACCGGCTTCAGCGTGACGCCCGTGGTGGGCTGGGCCGAGCCGCCGCTGCAATGGCGCCCCGATCCCCACGAAGTGGCGGAAGTCTTCGAGGTCCCGCTCGCGTTCCTCCTCGACGCGCGCAACCACCGGCACGAGAGCGCCTTCTATCGCGGGCGCATGCGCCACTACTGGGCGATGCCTTTCGGCAGCCGCTTCATCTGGGGTGCCACTGCGGGGATGCTGGTCACTTTCCAGCGAGTGGTCTGTCCCGTTGCCAGCCCCGCACTCTGACCCTGAACTGACCCTCATCTGACCCTGGGCTTGACAAGAACGAACGATCGTTCTATTATTTGGTCCATGAATGCAGCCGCCCTCCGTCTGAATGCCAAAGGTGACCGCCAGAGCAGCAAGGGCGAGGAAACCCGCGCCCAGATCCTGGAAGCCGCTGTACAGATGGCCTCCGAAGGCGGGTTCGAGGCGTTGACCATCGGCTCTCTGGCGGAAAAGACCGGACTCTCGAAGAGCGGCCTCTTCGCGCACTTCGGCTCCAAGCTCGATCTTCAGATCGCCACCCTCGACGAGGCCGCGCGGCGCTTCACCGAAGCCGTCTTCCTCCCCGCGCTCAAGGCGCCCCGCGGGTTGAAGCGCCTGCAGGTCCTGTTCGAGGGCTGGGTCGACTGGCGCGACCGCGCCGCCCTCAAGGGCTGCCCGTTGAATGCGGCGTCCGAGGAATACAACCACCAGCCGGGCCCGAT
>JBKJYC010000357.1:0-3018 GCA_046715885.1 Usitatibacter sp. | reverse complement strand
ACACGACCTTCATCGTGAACCAGATGAACAGCGCGAAGGTGATGGCCTGCGCGACCAGGGTGAAGTTGAGGTTCATGTTGCGTCCCTTTCGGGATCCGTTCGTTTAGCGGAAGCCGACCGTGAGCGGGTTGGCGAACGCGAAGAACATCGCGAGGCCGACGCCGATGATGAACGAAGCGTCGATCAGGCCGAGCAGCAGGAACACCTTGGCCTGCAAGGCGGGCATGAGCTCCGGCTGGCGCGCGGCGCCTTCCAGGAACCGGCTGCACATGATGCCCACGCCCACGCACGCGCCGAGCGCGCCGAGGCCGATCATCAGGCCGATGCCGATGCTGGTGTACGCCTGGATCATGGCCAGCAGTTGAAGTTTCTCCATGGTTTTTTTCCTTTACGTGAAGGTTGGTGCAGTCGGGGTGAGGGGGTTAGTGGCTCTCGTGCGCCATCGCGATGTAGACGATGGTGAGCATCATGAAAATGTAGGCCTGCAGGGCGACGATCAGGATGTGGAAGATCGCCCAGCTCAAGCCGAGGGGGATCGCGAAGATCGTGCCCACGAGGCCGGCGGAGGCCATGAGCCAGATCAGCAGGAAGATGATCTCGCCCGCGTACATGTTCCCGAAGAGGCGCAGGGAGTGCGACAGCGGCTTGGAGATGTACTCGACCAGGTTGAAGAGGAAGTTCGCCGGCCAAAGCAGCGGGTTTGCGCCGAAGGGCGAGCAGAAGAGCTCGTGGATGAAGCCGCCCACGCCCTTCACCTTGATGGCGAAGCCGATCATGAGGACCCACACCGTGAGCGCCAGCGCGAACGTGGTGTTCACGTCGGCGGTGGGGACGATGCGGAAGCCGTGGTCGCCGCCGGGGATGAAGTGCGTGATCATCGCGACGAAGTCCACGGGCAGGAAGTCCATGGAATTCATCAGCAGGACCCATACGAAGACCGTCAGCGCCAGCGGGGCGACGAAATTGTGCGGATCGCCATGGAAGATTCCGCGTACTTGCTCGGTGACGAAGTCGAAGCACAACTCCACGAACGCCTGGCGCTTGGTCGGGACCCCGGAGGTCGCGCCGCGGGCCATCCACCAGAAGAACCCGATCCCGGCAAAGCCGAGGAGGAGGGAAACGGCGAAGGTGTCGACGTTGAGCGTCCAGAAGCCGCCTTCGGCGATCGGCTTCGAGAGAAACGTCAGGTGGTGACTGATGTACTCGGAAGGATTCTGGTACGAAGCCATCGCAATTCCTTGGATTCCTTGTCAGGCGTCTTTCACGATGATGGCCGTGGCCGACACCAGCACGGTGATGACGAACGCGATGAGGAAGCTCGCCACCACCAAATCCCTGTAATGCGTGATCAGCAGCCAGAGCTGCACGACGATCAGGAGGATCTTGACGGCCTCCGCCCTGAACATCGTCGCGAGCCCCTGTCCTGCAGACGGCCTCGTGCGCCGCGTGACCAGCCACCCGTACGCCCACCCCGCGATCACGTTGACCAGCCCCCCAAGGGCGGCCGAGACAGCGCCGTGAATCCCCCAGATCGGGCCGGCCAGAACCGCGAGCGCGGCGCTGACGATCAACTGCCACCGGAGGGTGGTGCGGATGGGCCTGCTACGGACTCCGAGAAACATGGCAGGACCCGCGAAAAAATGCCGCTGAATTATAGCTGAAAACCATAGTGCGCCGCAGCATTCCGGTCACCGGGCTTTCAACCTTTCGATGATTCCCTGCAGCTGTTCGAGGCTGGAATAGCCGATGACCACCGCGCCGCGCCCACCGCGCTTCGCCTTCACTTCCACCTTGGCGCCGAGCGCTTCCGAGAGCTCCTCCTGGAGGCGGCGCATGTCGCCATCGGGCCTCGACTTGCCCGCTTTCGCGGATGCTTTGGGCTGCGCGGTGGCCTGCTGGACCAGGCGCTCGGTCTCGCGCACGGACAGGCCCTGGGACGCCACCTGATGCGCGACTTCGACCTGTCGCGATTTCGACAGCGCCAGCAGCGCTCGCGCGTGCCCCATGTCGAGCTTGCCGTCCTGCAGCATTTCCTGGACCGCGCCCGCGAGCTCGAGCAGCCTCAGCAGGTTGGTCACCGCCGCGCGCGAGCGCCCGACCGCCGTGGCGGCCTCCTCGTGGGTGATGTGGAATTCATCGATCAGGCGCTTCAGCCCGGACGCCTCCTCGATCGGGTTCAGGTCCTCGCGCTGGATGTTCTCGATCAGGCCGATGCCGAGCGCCGCGTCGTCGGACACGGCGCGGATGATCGCCGGCACCTGGTCGAGGCCGGCGATGCGCGCGGCCCGCCAGCGGCGCTCGCCCGCGAGGATCTCGTACTGCCCCTCGCCGACGGGGCGCACGACGATGGGCTGGATCATGCCGCGCACGCCGATGGATTTCGCGAGCTCGGCCAGCGACGCCTGGTCCATGCGCGTGCGTGGCTGGTACTTGCCCGGACGCAGCGCGTCGACGGCGATCTGCGCCAGCTCTTCCTCGCCCTTGGGCTTCTTCGCTTCCCCGCCGCCAAGCAGCGCGTCGAGTCCCCGGCCCAGTCCCTTGTGCCTGGTCGTCATGCGGCCTCGGCCACGGTGACGCCGTTGCGCCCCAGCAGCTCGCGCGCGAACGCGAGGTGCGCCAGCGCGCCCTTGGACAGCGGGTCGTGCAGCAGCACGGGCTTGCCGAACGACGGCGCCTCGGCGATGCGGATGTTGCGCGGGATGACGGTGTCGAACACCTTGTCGCCGTAGTGCTTCTTCAGCTCGTCGGCCACCTGGATCGTGAGCGTGCTGCGCGGGTCGTACATGGTGCGCACCAGCGCCTCGATCTCGATGCGCGGATTCAGGTTCTGCTTCACCTTGCGCAGCGTGCCCACGAGGTCGGAGAGTCCTTCGAGAGCGTAGTACTCGCATTGCATCGGGATGATGACCGCGTCCGCCGCCGCGAAGCCGTTGACAGTGAGCATGTTCAGCGCGGGAGGGCAGTCGATGACGACATAGTCGTACGCCGCCGCCGCGGGCTCGAGGGCCTCGCGCAGGC
>JBKJYC010000356.1:0-2736 GCA_046715885.1 Usitatibacter sp. | reverse complement strand
GCCGAGATGTTGCCGAAACCGCCGGCCAGCATGATGGGCTTGTGGTAGCCGCGCACCTCGCCCGCCACCTCCTGCTCGTACGTGCGGAAATAGCCCGCGAGGTTGGGCCGGCCGAACTCGTTGTTGTACGAGGCGCCGCCGATGGGGCCGTCGATCATGATCTGCAGCGCCGAGGCGATGCGCCCCGGCTTGCCGTGCTCTTGCTCCCACGGCTGCACGGCGCCGGGAATGCGCAGGTTCGAGACCGTGAACCCGGTGAGCCCGGCCTTGGGCTTGGCGCCGGTGCCGGTGGAGCCTTCGTCGCGGATCTCGCCGCCCGCGCCGGTGCCGGCGCCGGGGTGCGGCGCGATCGCGGTCGGGTGGTTGTGCGTTTCCACCTTCATCACGATGTGCGTCGTGTCCGCGTGATACTTCCACGCCGCCGAAGCGTCCGGAAAATAGCGCTCGATGTCCGCGCCTTCCATCACCGCGGAATTGTCCGAGTACGCGACCACGGTGCCGCGCGGGCTCGCTTGGTGCGTGTTGCGGATCATCTGGAAGAGCGAATGGTCCATCGGCTCGCCGTCGATGGTCCACGACGCGTTGAAGATCTTGTGACGGCAATGCTCGGAGTTCGCCTGCGCGAACATCATGAGCTCCACGTCCGTGGGATTGCGGCCGACTTTCGTGAAGGCGTCGACCAGGTAGTCGATCTCGTCGGACGCCAGGGCCAGGCCCATTTCCGCGTTGGCGCGCTCGAGCGCGCCGTGGCCGCCGGCCAGCACGTCCACCGTGGTGAGCGGCTGCGGCGCGTGGTGCTCGAACAATCGCTCGGCTTCGGCAAGATGGCCGACCACGGCCTCGGTCATGCGGTCGTGGATCGCCGGGTCGAGCGCCTGCAGGGCCTTGTCCCGCAGCGGCTTGCCGTCTTTCGT
The DNA here is from genome assembly GCA_046715885.1 of Usitatibacter sp. Classification (GTDB taxonomy): domain Bacteria; phylum Pseudomonadota; class Gammaproteobacteria; order Burkholderiales; family Usitatibacteraceae; genus Usitatibacter. Next base: position 1,822 of record JBKJYC010000356.1, on the reverse strand, counting down.
CTCGAAGTAATACGCCACGCCGCGCTCGATGCGCTCGACCTTTTCCAGCCCGCAGTTGTGCGCGATGTCGGTCGCCTTCGACGACCACGGCGAGACCGTTCCGAAGCGCGGCAGCACCAGGCGCATGTCTCGATACGGATCGCCCACGGCGGGCGTCCCGTACGTGAGCAGGCGCGCGAGCACCTTCTGCTCGGCGCCGTCCAATGGCGCGGCGCAGGAAACGAAGTGGATGAAGCACGTACCGATCCCGATGGCCGAGGAGAGGCGCGGATCGAGCGCGGCAAGGAGCTTTTCGACGCGGAAGGGACTGAGCGCAACCGCGCCCGGCAGCGTGACGACCTGCCGCAGGGGCGCGTCTTGCGGACTCATTGCGGAATTATAGCTTAGGGGACAGACCCCTTACGCCGCCGGAAGCGTAAGGGGTCTGTCCCCTAAGCCCATCGGAGAAGCACCCGTAGCCTGCGGAAGTCTTCGCGCGCGATCTTTCCCGGCACGAGAAGAAAAGTGCGATCGAAGCGCGCGCCCGCGGCCCGCCAGCGCACGATGGTGAGCCATGGCGCGACGAACGAGCCATCGCGGAGCACGCCGGTGCACTCCCCGCCCGCGCCGTCGCGGACGCGGATCGATCTCGAGCGCTCCACGCGAAACGCACGCACCCCACGGCGACCGCGGCGCAATGCCACCACGCGGATCGCATCGCGCGTCGCGACGGCCACGCCCGCGGCGACCACGAGGCGGGGCAATGCCCCCACGGGCATCAGGGTCACCCCCAGGATCGTGACCGCGCCCAGCAGCGCCAGTGCCGCGGCGGCCCATCGCGACGGCCGCACGTCGGCCTCGACAGCCTCGATATACTTGATTCCCGAAAGCGCAGGACCCATGTCTCCTCGTATGAGCGCCACCGCAACAGTCCCGGGACGCGACGCCACCATCGCCGTCGATCTCTCGCATAACGCGCTCCTCGCCGTTTCGGGGGACGATGCGAGCGCCTTCCTCCACGGCCAGCTCACCAACGACGTCGAGGCGTTGCGCGCGGGCGAAGCGCAGTGGAACGGCTGGCTCACGGCGAAGGGCCGCATGCTCGCCTCCTTCCTCCTCCTGCGGCGCGCGGACGACTTCCTCCTGATGCTGCCCGCCGAGATCGCCGAGGCGGTCGCCAAGCGGCTGCGCATGTTCGTGCTGCGCTCCAAGGTGAAGATCGAGGACGCGAGCACGCGGCTGGCGAAGGTCGGCATCGCGGGACCGAATGCCGCCGCGCTGGTGGCCGCGCACTGGGGCACGGCTCCGGAGCCGATGCTCTCCGTGGAACGCGATGGATCGCTGGCCGTGCGGCTGGACGCGCAGCGCTTTGTCGTGATCGCGCCCGCTGAACATGCGGGCGCCGTCCGCGAGAAGCTCGCGAGCACCCAGGCCGCGCTTCCGGAAGCGTGGGAGGCGGCGGGCATCCACGCGGGCGTTCCCACTGTGGTCGCCGCGACGCAGGAGGCCTTCGTCCCGCAGATGGTCAACTTCGAGCTGATCGGCGGCGTGAGCTTCAAGAAGGGCTGCTACCCCGGCCAGGAGATCGTCGCGCGCATGCACTATCGCGGCGGCCTCAAGCGCCGCATGGCCAAAGGGCACATCGAGGGCGTCGAGGCGCCGAAGCCCGGCGATCCGCTTTTCAGCAGCGCGTTCGGGGAGCAGGCCGCCGGCCAGGTCGCCAACGTCGCCCCGGCGCCCGAGGGAGGCTACGACGTCCTCGTGGTCGCGCAGATGGAGAGCCTCGAAAACAAGGACCTGCGCTGGAAGTCCCTCGACGGTCCGCCGGTCGCGCTGCGCGACC
>JBKJYC010000355.1:0-5331 GCA_046715885.1 Usitatibacter sp. | reverse complement strand
GGCGTCTTCTGCGCGATCGTCGGCACGTCCGCCGCCGAAGGCGCCGTGGCCGCCGCTGCGGCTTCCGCGAGCTCCTCTTCCGCGGTCATCACCTTCGGGATCACGATGGTGGCCACCGTCGGGTCCTCGCCTTTCGGCACCAGCGCTTCCACGCCCGCGGGCAGGGTCACGCCCGAAAGGTGCAGCGAGTGGCCGGCCTGCAGCTGCGAGAGGTCCACCTCGATGAATCCCGGCAGGTCCTTCGGCAGGCACGTGATCTCGATCTCGTTCATCACGTGCTGCACGATGCCGCCTGCGACCTTCACGCCCGGGGAGATCTCCGCGTTCACGAAGTGCAGCGGCACCTTCATGTGGATCTTGCGGTCCGCCGCGACGCGCTGGAAATCCACGTGCAGGATGAGCGGGCGGAACGGGTGCATCTGGTAGTCGCGCAGCAGCACCTGGGACTTCTCGGCGCCGACTTCCATGTCGAGGATGGAGGCGTGGAACGCCTCCATCTTGAGCTTGAACCACAGGTCCTTGTGATCGAGCTGGATCGGCTGCGCATCCTTGCCGGCGCCGTACAGCACGCCCGGCACCTTCGACTCGCGGCGCAGGCGGCGGCTCGCACCCGTGCCCTGAACGCTCCGCGGTTCGGCTTTGACGTTGATCTTCACTTTTGCATCTCCGGTTGTTGCGGCGGCTCGCGACCAAGCACACCGCAGGTTCGGGGGAAATCCCCCCACTGCTCCACGAGCTGTAGCTTGCTACTCGACAAAGAGGGAACTCACCGAGCTCTCCTCACAGATCCTGCGCATCGTCTCGGCCATCAGCTCCGCCACGCTGATCTGGCGGATCTTCTTGCACGCCTCCGCCTCGGGCTTGAGGGGAATCGTGTCGGTGACCACCAGCTCGTCGATCACCGAATTCTCGATGCGGCTCACCGCCGGTCCCGAGAGCACGGGGTGCGTGCAATACGCGATCACCCGGGTGGCGCCCTGCTCCTTCAACGCCCTCGCGGCCTCGCAGAGCGTGTTCGCCGTGTCGACCATGTCGTCCATGATCACGCACGTGCGTCCGTTCACGTCGCCGATGATGTTCATCACCGTGGCCACGTTCGGCCGCGGACGGCGCTTGTCGATGATCGCCAGGTCGCTCTCCAGGCGCTTCGCGATCGCCCGCGCCCGCACCACGCCGCCCACGTCGGGCGAGACCACCACCAGGTTCTTGTACCCGTGCTTCCACAGGTCTCCCAGCAGGATGGGCGTCGCGTAGACGTTGTCCACCGGGATGTCGAAGAACCCCTGGATCTGGTCGGCGTGCAGATCCATCGTCAGCAGCCGGTTCACCCCGGAGCTCACCAGCATGTTCGCGACCACCTTCGCCGAAATCGCCACGCGGGCACTTCGCGGCCGGCGGTCCTGGCGCGCGTAGCCGAAATACGGCATCGCCGCGGTGATCCTCGCCGCGCTCGACCGGCGCAGCGCGTCCGCCATGATCAACAGCTCCATCAACGTGTCGTTGGTCGGCGCGCACGTCGATTGCAGGATGAAGACGTCCTTGCCGCGCACGTTCTCGAGCAGCTCGACCATGACCTCGCCGTCGCTGAACTTGGCGACCGTCGCCTTCCCGAGCTGGATGTTCAGCCGCTGCGCCACCTTCTGCGCGAGCTTCGGGTTGGCGTTGCCGGTGAACACCATCAGGTTGTCGAAGGCCATCCGGTCTTCCTATCTAGAGGCGTATCCCATTACCGGCAACGTCGAAAAAAGCGTTGGCAGGGGAGGAAGGATTCGAACCCTCGAATGCCGGAATCAAAATCCGGTGCCTTAACCAACTTGGCGACTCCCCTACGTGCTGCCAAACCAATCAGCGCAATGGATGCTTCTCCAGCCCTTGCGCCACGAATCCCTTCATCGGCGCGGGCAACTGGCCCAGCACGCGGCCGGCCGCTGCCGCGCTTTCGAATCCCGCGAAGACACAGCCGCCGGACCCGGTCACACGCGCTTCCGCGCGCCCTGCAAGCCACTCCAAGTGCTCCCGCACTTCCGGGAAGCGTTGCGTCACCACTGGCTCCAGGTCGTTGCGGAACCTTCTATCCCGGGGATTCGCCGAAAAGTCTTCCATTTTAAGGGCTTCCGTATTTCGGGTCAATTCCGGCGCCCGGAAAACGAGGGGGGTCGGGACGTGGACCGGGGGTACCAGGACCACATACCAGGCGGGCGGAAGGGGGATGGCCCGCAGCCGCTCGCCCACCCCTTCCACCCAGGCGGTTTCGCCGAACAGGAAGAAGGGCACGTCGGCCCCCAAACCCGCGCCCAGGCCGCGCAACCGGTCCGCCCCGAGCCCGGTATTCCACAGCCGGTCGAGCACCAGCAGCGTGGTCGCCGCATCCGAGCTTCCACCGCCCAGCCCGCCGCCCACGGGAATGCGCTTCTCGAGCTCGATGTCGGCGCCGAGCCGCGCGCCCGTTTCGGCCCGGAGCAGCCGGGCGGCTCGAACGGCGAGGTCCTGCTCCTCGGGAACGCCCGCCACGTCGTTCACGCGGCGGATCAGCCCGTCGTCGCGCAGGCGAAAGCGCAGGGTGTCCGCGAGATCGATCAGCGTGAAGACGCTCTGCAGCAGGTGGTAGCCGTCCGCGCGCCGCCCCACGACGTGCAGGAAGAGGTTGAGCTTCGCCGGCGCGGGGTAATCGGGGCCGGGCAAGCGCACCGCGTCAGTCCTCGAGCGGGCGGTAGCTGTCCACGACGAGCTTCACGACCGTGTCGCCGCGCGTGGCGGTGATGCGCCTGGCGAGGTCGACGGCGCCGGCGCGTTGCTTCTCGTCGACGCTCACGGACCAGTCCGCCGTCGCATTGCCCGCGGAGGGCACGCCGTGCAGCCACGCGGCGAGCATCGCCGGGTCGAGTGCGACACCCAGCAGCCTTTCGGTGAGAGCGGCGAAGGTCGGTGCTCTTTCATCCGCTGCGCCGCCGCGGCGCAGCAACGCGCCTTGCCTGTCGGAGTCGATGCGTGCGACCTCGGTGCCCACCGGGGAAGACACGACCCACGCATCGGAAGTGGGTCGGTGGGTCCAGCGAAGCCGGGCGATGTCGCTTCGGTCCGCGACCTTCACCGAGATGCGCCCCGCCATCTCGAAGGATTCGGGAACACCGGTGAGCGCCGGCAGCGGCGCGGGCTCCGGAGCCAGCGTGGCGCAACCGGCGAGCGCGAGCAGCCCGCAGGCGATGAGGAGACGTGCGCTCAGGGCTTGAACTTCTGGATGACCGCGAGGAGGGTCTCGTGCTCGGGATTCTCGGCAAGCGCGGTGCGCCAGATCTTGCGCGCCTCGTCGCGCTGCCCGATCTTCCACAGCACCTCGCCCAGGTGCGCGGCGATCTCCGGGTCGGCGCGCTGTCCGTAGGCGCTCTGCAGGATCCTCAGCGCTTCCTCGAGGTTGCCCTGGCGGTAATGCACCCACCCGAGGCTGTCGAGGATGAATGGGTCGTCGGGCGACAGCTTGATCGCCTGCTCGATCAGCGTGCGCGCTTCGCCAAGGCGATCGGTCTTCTCGGCGAGCGTGTAGCCGAGCGCGTTGTACGCGTGGGCATAGTCCGGCTTCATCTTGATCACCCGCCGCAAGTCGCTCTCGGCCACGTCGAGGCGGTCGATGCGCTCGGCGGCCATGGCGCGGTCATAGAGCAGCTCGAAGGATTCGGGGTAGTCCTTCACCGCCTGGTCGAGCATGTCGTAGGTCTCTTTCCAGGCCTTCGCATCGCGCAGCAGCTGGGCCTCGACCTGGATCATCTGGATCCGGTCCTCGGGCGAGCGCGGCTCCATCTTCTGGAGGTATTCGCGGCCGGCCGCGAGCCCCTGCTGGCGTGCAACGAGCGTCGCGATCTTCAGCTGGGCGCGCACCCAGTCGGCGGAGTCGACCTTGCGGTAGAAGCCGATGGCTTCCTCGAACTTCTTCTGGCCTTCGGCGGCCTGGCCCAGGCTCAGGTACACCGCGCTCGCATCGCGATGGCCGCGGTCGAGCGCGCGCTGGAAGGCCCCCTGCGCGTCGGCAAAATCCTCGAGCTGCAGGGAAAGCAGCCCCACTGCATAAGGCGGCTGCGCATCCTTCGGAGCGAGCTTCTCGACCGCGCGAAACTGCTCGCGCGCCTCGAGGAGCTTGCGTTCACCCGCCAGCTCGCGGCCGAGCTGCGTGCGCACGTCCTGCGATTCCGGGTGCTTCTCGAGGAAGCTCTGGTAATAGGACACCACGGTCTGCGGCGCAGTCTTGCGCAGCACCTGCGCGTGGAGCACCGCCGCGGACTGCCATCCGGGACGCATCTCGAGGGCGCGGGTGGACGCCACGAGGGCCTGCTCATGGCGGCCCGCCAGGAGCGCGGCGACGCCCAGCGCGTAGTGCGCCTCGGGCATCTCGAGGTAGGGCTTCGCCAGCGCGCTCGTGGCCTCGAGCACCGCGGTCTTGTCGGGGAACTTCGCGAACAGGTGCGAGAGCTGCGTGAGGAGCGCGGCGCGGTCGACGCTCTTCCCCAGCAACGCGGCCACCGTGGCCTGCGCCTTGGCGAGGTTGCCCTCGTTGGCGAGAAGGGACGCGATGATCTCGCGCGCAAGGGCCGAGTCCGGCTCGATCTCGAGCAGCAGCACGGCGGCGTCGAGCGCGGGCCCGTAGGCACGGGCTCGCACCGCGGCTTCGACGGCGCGGCGCGCGACTTGCGGGTCGCGCGTCTCGCGGGCGATGCGCGCATAGATCGCCAGGGCCGTGTCGAGGTCCCCGCGCTGCGCGGCGACCTCCGCTTTCAGGAATTCGTAGATCGACTGCACCGGGACATCGCGGTCGCCGGGAGCGGCCTGCACCGGGACGGCGATCGCGACCGCGGCCGTGACGAGACTGACCCACCAGAATCTTGCTGCCATGAGTGCGCGCTCCAGGCCCGGCGCATAGCGCGCCCGGCGATCACTATGATAGTACGACCGGATGGCGCGCGAGTCGTTGCCACGGCCCCTTATAATTGGGTATGCCGGAACTTCCCGAAGTCGAGACGACGCGCCGCGGGCTCGAGCCGCACGTGGTGGGCCGCAGGATCCGCGATGTCGTGGTGCGCAACCCGCACCTCCGGTGGCCGGTCCCGCGCGACCTGGCCACCCGCTTGCGCGGCGAGGAGGTGCTCGCGATACGGCGGCGCGGCAAGTACCTGCTCTTCGACTGCCACGAAGGCCACCTTCTCGTGCACCTTGGCATGTCCGGGCGCCTCACCGTGGTGCCCGAGGACCGGGCCGCGAAAACACACGACCACGTGGACGTGCGGCTCGAGAGCCGCGAGGCGCTGCGCCTGAACGCTCCGCGCCGCTTCGGCGCCGTGGTCT
>JBKJYC010000354.1:0-4953 GCA_046715885.1 Usitatibacter sp. | reverse complement strand
AGCTGGAAGCCCACGTTGAAAGGGCTCCATTCGCTGATCGGCTTCGAGAGCGGGCCGTTGGAAGAGGTATTCAAGCCGTCCGGGTAGTACGGGCGGTGGATGTTGCCGATCGCGCGCATCGACCACGCGATGTCGCCCACGAAGGCCGGGCGCGTGAGGAAGGCGGAAGTGGCCGCCACGTATTGCGAGAGCGGCGTGAACGCGAACGTGACCGGGTCCACGTCGACGAGATAGCCCACGCGCGGAGCAGCCAGCAGCAGTGCGGCCGCCGAGGGGTGCGAGAAGAACAGGGCGCCACGCGCCTTCTGCGCCGACACGTCGATGCCGAAGAGCGGGCCGTCGCGCGTGCGCGTGAGCCCGAGGATGTCGCCGTTGCTTCCGACCACCGTGAACGAGACCTCGGCGGGCGAGCCGAGCGGCCGGCGGATCTGCGCGCGCGCCCGGTTGGCGATCTTCACCGCCTCCACCAGGATCGTCTCGACATCGGTCGCGGAGAGCAATCCGTCGGCGCTCGCGCGCGGCGGGAAGCGGTTCGCGTTCGCGGCATCCACCAGGACGTGGCCGCCCACCGCCGCGAGCGCGCCCGTGGCGGCGCGAATGCCCGAGGCCGGAGTGCCGAACGCGGTCCCGGCGCGAATCGTCAGGGTGGAGTAGTTCTCGACCGCGAGCAGCTGGCCGGCGATGCCCGCGAACGCCGGGGGCTGCGCGGGGTTGGACACCAGCGCTTCGGAATCGACGTAGCGCAGCGTGACGCCGCCCGCCGTGATGCGATCGGCCCGGCGGTCCGTCGGCGCCGCGAAGCCGAAGCTGCCCGCCACCGCGATCAGCTCCTCCGGGTCCTGGTCGGTGTCCTGGATGTTGCGGTCGATGGTATAGAGCCCGTTGGCTTCGACGCCGATGCCGCCGACGACGGTGCCGTTCTTGTAGAGCGGCATGCCACCCGGATCCGCCGACAGGCCGAGCGGCGAGCGCTGCGGCCCCACGGTGCCGTGCGTCACGTTGCGATTCACGTCGCTGCAGGTGAGCTGCGAGAACTGCACGCCGAAGAGCGGCCCGGAGGGCTGCTGGATCTCGTGCGGCAGGAAATGCTCCTGCACGATCTGGCTGGCCGTGCGGGTGGTGAACGCATTGCCTTCCGAGGACAGGTAGGCGCCGGTGATCGCCTTGGCGATCGAGGAGAGCGCCGCGGGCACGAGGCCCTGCTCGATGCCGTCGAGGCCGCCGCGCACGCCCAGCCCGCTGCTGATGGCGATGGTGGCGGGCGCCGCGTTCATCTGGTAGACGGCGAGCACGTTGCCCACGCGGTCGACCACCGTGATCACCGCGGGCGCATTGCGCGCCTGCGCCTCGCCCACTGCCTGGGCGATCACGCGCTGGACGTCGGCCACGGTGAGGAAGTTCTGCGGCGCCTGGCACTCGCCGGTGCATCCGCCGGTGCCGGAGCTGCCCGACGAGCCGCCGGAGCAGCCCGAGACCGCCGCGAGGATCAGCGCCGCGCCGAGCGCGGCTGCGCGCCACGCACTACCGGCCACCGGCCATCCCTTCCGCGACCCGCGTGGTGCCGCGCGGCTTGAACGCGGGGTCCCATGGATGCTTCGCCTCGTGGAAACCGTGGCACATGAGGCAATTCGAGGTGATCTTCTTTTCCAGTGTGTGCTTGCTGCCGCCGTGGCACTTGCGGCAATCGTCGATGGTGGGCATCGCCACGTCGGTGGAGGCCTTGGACTTGGCGACCGCATGGCAGTCGGCGCACGGCGTCTGGGCGTGCGACTTGTGGTCGAAGCGCGAGCCCGGCATCCACAGGTTGTTCGCGCGGATCTTCGCCACGCTCCAGTCGGCGCCGTCGGGCTTGTCGGTGCGGGTCACCTCGTGGCAGATCTTGCAGGAGCGCACCTCGAAGAGCTCGTGGGCCACCTTCTCCGCCTTCTTGCCGGCCAGGTTCAGCGCGACCTTGCGCTGGGCTTCCGAGGGCTCGCCCACGCGTCGCAGCAGGCCCTCGCCCTCCACGCCGAAGGCTTTCACGAAACTGTCCTTGACGCCGTTCAGGGCGAGGTTGGCGTAGAACTCCTCCACCACCACCTTGGCGTCGCGGGCGTTGCCGTGGGGTACCTCGCGCGTGGTGACCGCCGGCTCGAACTCGAGGCGGTGGCACTCCTGGCAGTTCTTCTGCATCGTGACCGGCTGGAAGGTGCGCTTGGAGAAGTCGGGCACGTGGCAGGAGGCGCATTCGAGCTTCACGCGGCCCCTGGAGGGCGATTTGATGCCCTGCGGATCGAGGTGGATGTCGTGCGGGAAGATCAGGTTCGACTCTTCCTTGATGGGGCCCGAGCCCATTCGCACGCGCTTCATGCCCGCGGAGGTGGGCAGCGTGAGGCGGAACGGCGGATGGTCCTTCGCGAAGTCGGTCACGTTCTGCGCCGTCGCCTCGTTGGTCTTGCCGCGCACGTCCCTGTGGCAATCCACGCACAACGTGTCGTTGTCGCGGTGCGTGGTCTTCACGCCCTTGTGGTCCACGTGGCACGAGGTGCAGCGCTGGCCCTCGAAGAGTGCACCGCCGGCCGGCTGCGCCGCGGGGCGCAGCATCGACAGGGGCACGTGGTGGCCGATGGTCTTGTGGCATTCGAGGCAGGCGCGATCCTTCACGTGCTCGAAGGCCACCTCGTGGCAGGCGGCGCACTTCATCTCGAAAGGCTGGTGGGCGAGGATGACCGGGCCCGGGTTCCAGATGCGATCCCCGGTGATGGCGTTCTGCTCGGAGGCGGTGCGCCACGGCAGGTCGAGCACCCGGCCGGCGGGAATCAGGAAGAAGACGACCGCCACCAGCGCCAGCAACGTCCAGGCGAACAGCCTCTTGGGGATCTTCAGCGACGCGATCGAGAGCCTGGTGGCGCGCGTGCGGATATCGCCGGTGGTGATTTCCTCGAGCGGTCGCACCAGCTCGATGGTGAAGGCGCCGTCGTAGCCCGGCGGCGGGTCGATGGCCGTGAACTTGTAGGGACCGACGTCGATGGAGGCGCCCGGCTTCAGGCGCACGGACTTCACGGCCTTGCGCGTGGTGCTCGCGGGATTGACGATCCCGGCCTCGCCTTCCGTGTAGACGATGCCGCCGCGGTCCATGATCAGGCCCTGGTTCAGGGCGACGCGCGGGTCGGGCAGGTGGATCTCGGAGCTCGCGGAGCGCCCGACGCGGATCCAGTCGCCCTGCACCATGCGCTTCTGCTGCATGACGCGGCCGCTGCGGCCGCGGGCTTGCGTGATGATCTGGAGTTTCAAGGCGCGCCTACCAGTAGATGAACACCGAGACGACGTGGATGGTGAGCGCGGCCAGCAGCGCTATCGACAGCGGGACATGGATGTACAGCCAGAGGTCGAGGACCGCCTTATAGCGCATGTCCTTGCGAACGCGCTGCAGCAGCTCGTTCTTCTGCAGCAGCAGCTGGTAGACCTCCTTGTTCAGGTTCGCCTGCTCGCCCGAGAGGCCGCGCGCGAGGAGCGGCATCTCCTTCACCGCCGCGGCCGTCGGGCACGCCCGGTCGCGGCCGGAGATCACGCGCCCGAAGCTGCCGCCCAGCCGCGTGTTGGCGATCGACTTGTCGACCGCGGCGAAAAGCTTGTCGGGAAGCGACAGCGCCTTCTCGCGCATCTCCTTGTCGATGTCGGCGATGTGCATCAGCATCGAGGACTGCGTCTCCTCGCCGGCATTGAGCGTCATCTCGCGCGGCACACGCAGGTAGATGAAGACCCCGTACATTCCGCTCGCGACCACCAGGATCATGAGCACGTAGGCGAGCGTGTGGACGTTCCACCCGAGCTCGAAGCCGGTGTGCAGCGTGGCGACCACGATCAGCGCCACGCCGAGGTAGACGTGGGCGGAAAGCCAGCCTTGCGCGGTGCCCACGTTGGAGTTGTAGCGGCGCTTGCGCACGCCGAAGTAGAGCAGCCAGAGGATCAGCAGCGCTCCGATCGTGCCCAGCGCGTAGCCGAGCCAGGTGCCGCCGTAGGGCTTGAGGGGCGGATCGTGCCAGATGTACACCGCGCCGGAGACGGCGCACAGCGCCAGGGCCACCTTGAACCAGCGGAAATTCGCGTACTCGAGGATCGAGCGGTGCTTCACGTGGGATTGCGCCTCGCCTGAAGTGGGATGCCGCTTGTTATCGTTCTTGTTCGACTCTTTTCGTGACCTCGGGGGCATTCTAGCCGCTCGTGCGCGGCTCGCATAGGAGGATTCGCGTCCGGGGTCCGGTATAATTCGCGCTCCTCCCGTTCGCCTTCCGGCCGCTTTCCCCGATGGTCGTCTTCTGGATCTTCGCCGCGCTCATGACCGGGGCGGCGCTGGCCTTCGTGCTCGTTCCCCTGCTGCGCGCTCGCGCACCCGCAGCGCCCTCCACCCGCGAGGCGAACCTCGACGTGCTGCGCTCGCAGCGCGGGGAGATCGAATCCGACATCGCCGCGGGCGTGCTGCCGGCCGACGCGCGCGAGGAAGCGATGCGCGACCTCGTGGCGCGGGCTGAAACCGACCTGCCGCAAGGCAAGGAGACACCCGTTGCCGCGCCGCGCCGCTCCTGGGCCGCTGCCACGGCGGCCGGCGTGCTCCTGCCCCTGGCGGCCTTCGCCCTCTACCTGCAGCTGGGCGAGCTGCGCGGGCTCGATCCCGCCGCCGTCGCGCGCGCACCAAGCGCAGCGCCCGGCGAGCCCGCGTTCAGCGACCAGCAGATCGTCGCGATGGTCGAGACGCTCGCGCAGAAGGTCCGCGACCGGCCCGACGACGTGCAGGGCTGGTCGCTGCTGGCGCGCTCGATGAACGCGCTCGGGCGTTACGCCGAGGCGGTGCAGGCCTACGAGCACGTGGCACGCTTGGTGCCGGGCAACACCGATGTCCTTGCCGATTGGGCGGACGCGCTGGCGATGGTGAACGGGCGCAACCTCTCGGGCAGGCCTTACGAGCTGGTGAAG
>JBKJYC010000353.1:0-4355 GCA_046715885.1 Usitatibacter sp. | reverse complement strand
ACGCCGAGCAGCAGGACTTCGCGCGCACCATCCGCGAGTCGGGCGACGCGCTGCTCACGATCATCAACGACATCCTCGACTTCTCCAAGATCGAGGCGGGCCGAATGGACATCGAGAACCAGCCCTTCGACCTGCGCGATTGCGTGGAGTCCGCGCTGGACCTGGTCACCGTGCGGGCGGTGGAGAAGCGGCTCGACACCGCCTACGTGTTCGAGGGAGACGTGCCCGCGGCCATCCAGGGTGACGTCACGCGCCTGCGCCAGATCATCCTCAACTTGCTCTCGAACGCGGTGAAGTTCACCGACGAAGGCGAGGTGGTGCTCTCGGTGGCCTCGACGGCGCCGGCCGACGGGAAGGTCGAGCTCACGTTCTCCGTGAGCGACACCGGCATCGGGCTCTCGGAGGAGGGCATGAGCCGCCTCTTCCAGTCGTTCTCGCAGGCCGATTCCTCCACCACGCGTCGCTACGGCGGCACCGGGCTGGGACTGGCCATCAGCCGCCGCCTCGCCGCGCTGATGGGCGGGCGCGTGTGGGCCGAGAGCGCGGGGCTGGGCCGTGGTGCCACCTTCCACTTCACGATCCAGGCGGGCGTGGCGGAGTTGCCGCCGGCGCGCAGCCGCGACTTCGTCGGCGTGCAGCCCGAACTGCAGGGCAAGCGGGTGCTGGTGGTCGACGACAACGCAACGAACCGGCGCATCCTGGGCCTGCAGGCGGCGAAGTGGGGAATGCAATCGCGCGCCACGGGTTCCCCGGCGGAGGCGCTGCGATGGCTGGATGCCGGCGAGGCATTCGATGCCGCGATCCTCGACATGCACATGCCCGAGATGGACGGACTGGCGCTCGCGCGCGAGGCGCGCAAGCGTTCCGCCGCGCTGCCCTTGGTGCTCTTCAGCTCGCTGGGCCGGCGCGAGGCGGGCGATGCGGAGGGGCTCTTCAGCGCGTACCTCGCCAAGCCGCTCCACCAGTCACAACTCTTCGACACGCTGGTCGGCCTGCTGGCGCGGGATCCGGGGCCCAGGGCGCGGCCGGCGGAACCGGCGCGCTTCCAGTTCGACCCGGACATGGCCGCGAAGCATCCCTTGCGCATCCTGCTCGCGGAGGACAACGTGGTGAACCAGAAGCTCGCGCAACGCATCCTGCAGCAGATGGGCTATCGCGCGGACCTCGCTTCCAACGGGCTCGAAGCGGTGGAGTCCGTCGGCCGCCAGGCCTACGACGTGGTACTGATGGACGTGCAAATGCCAGAGATGGACGGGCTCGAAGCCGCGCGCCGCATCTGCAGCCGCTGGGCGCAGGGCGAGCGGCCGCGCATCGTGGCGATGACCGCGAACGCGATGCAGGGCGATCGCGACGCCTGCCTCGCTGCGGGGATGGACGATTACCTCACCAAGCCGATCCGCGTCGAGCGCCTCGTGGAAGCCTTGCGGCTCGTGCCCGCGCGCGAGGAGGCGTGACATGGGGGAGAGCCTGATCGACATACCGACGTTCCGCGGTCTCCAGGAGACCACCGGGGCGGAGTTCGTGGGCGAGCTCGTCGCCACCTTCCTCGAGGAGGCGCCCGCGATGCTGGAAGAGCTGCGGGCCGCCATAGCGGCGCGCGACGCGGAGCGCTTCAAGCGCGCCGCGCACTCGCTCAAGTCCAACGCCAACACGTTCGGGGCGCTCGCCTTCGGCTCGATGGCCCGCGACCTAGAGCTCTCCGGTCTCGCGCGCGTGCTGGAGTCCCGGGACGATCCCGTGGGCACGCTCGCGGGCGAGTACCCGCGGGTGGCGGCCGCGCTCTCGGAGCTCGCCCATGCGTGAGTCGCGGCACGGCCCGGCACGCCTGCTGGTGGTGGATGACAACAAGGTCAACCGGCTTCTGCTCACGCGTAGCCTCGAGCTGCAGGGCCACACCGTCGCCTCCGCCCCCAACGGACGCGTGGCGCTCGAGATGCTCAAGGCCGGCGGCTACGACCTCATGCTCCTCGACATGGAGATGCCGGAGATGAACGGCTTCCAGGTGCTGGAGCAGCTCACGGGCGACCTGCAGTTGCGCGACCTGCCGGTGATCGTTACCTCGTCGCTGGAAGGCGTGGAGAACGTCGTGCGCTGCATCGAGCTGGGCGCCGAGGACTACCTCTACAAACCGGTGAACCCGGTGCTGCTGAAGGCGCGCCTCGGGGCCAGCCTCGAGAAGAAGCGCCTGCGCGACCAGCAGAAGCAGCTCGTGCGCCGCTTCGCGACCTCGGAGGTGGCGCAGGACCTGCAGGAATCCGGCTTCACGCTGGGCGGGCGGCGCGTGAGCGGCACGGTCATGTTCTCCGACATCCGCGGCTTCACGGCGATGGTGGAATCGCAGCCGCCCGAGGAGTCCATCGAGCTGCTGAACACCTACTACACGCTCATGTTCGACGCCATCAGCGGCCACGGGGGCGTGGTGAACCAGATGGTCGGCGATGGGCTCATGGCCATCTTCGGAGCACCCCTGCCGCTGGCCGATCCCGCCGCCAGCGCGGTCCTGGCGGCGCGCGAGATGATCGAGCTGGTCGGCATGTTCAACCAGGAGCGCGCCGCCGCCGGCAAGGCCGCGATCCGCATCGGCATCGGCATCGCGTCGGGCGACATCGTGGCGGGCTACACGGGCACCAACGAGCGCGCCACCTATACCTGCGTGGGCGACACGGTGAACCTCGCCGCGCGCCTCGAGGACCACACGAAGGTTGCCGGCCGCAGCATCCTCATGGACGGCGCCACGCGTGCCGCGTTGGGGGAGGGCGCCGCGACGGAAGCGCTGGGCGCGGTATCCCTGCGTGGCAAGGCAGCGCCGGTCGACATCTACGCCTCGGTACTGGATCCATGAGCACCGTCGCCATCGATCTGGAAGGCTGTGCCGCAGAGCTCAAGGCCGCGCAGGACGCGCACCGCCAGGTGGCACCCTTCACCGCGCGCATCGCGGGCTTCGACAATGCCGCCGCCTACGAAGTGGCGCGCCGCATCCACGAGCGCCGCGTCGCGGAGGGCGACCGGCCCGTGGGCCGCAAGATCGGCTTCACCAACCGTGGCATCTGGAATGAGTACAAGGTCCACGAGCCGATATGGGGCCACGTGTACGAATGCACCCTGGTCCACGCGAAGGACCAGCGCGTCCGGGCGAGCGTCTCGCGGTACTGCGAGCCGCGGCTGGAGCCGGAGATCGTCCTCGGCATGCGCGCAGCCCCGCCCACCCGGGCGAGCCTCGCCGCGATCCTGTCCTGCGTGGAGTGGATCGCGCACGGCTTCGAGATCGTCCAGACGCACTACCCGGGCTGGGTCTTCCGCGCGCCCGACACGATGGCGGATAACGGGCTGCACGGAGGGCTCTTCGTCGGTGAGCCGCGCGATCCCACGAAGCTGGGTCCCGACCTCGTGCGCCGCCTGGAGGAATTCACCATCTCGCTCGCTTGCGACGGCACGCAGCGTGACAAGGGACGTGGCTCCAACGTGCTGGATAGCCCCATCGCCGCCCTGCGCTTCCTCCTGGACGTGCTGGCGAACGGGCCGCGCGAACAGCGGTTGCGTGCCGGCGAACTCGTCACGACGGGGACACTCACCGCCGCCTGCCCGGTAAAGCCCGGCGAACGATGGCAGACCACTCTCGAGGGCATCGACCTCCCGGGCCTTGCGATCGAATTCGACGCCTAGTTCGTGAGCAGTAGTGGCGCGTAGCGGTCCCGTAGTGCGTTTGGTTAAGCCGGATGGGCTCCGAGCCCGGCATCCGTTCACTTTCCACAGTCACAGGGCTTTCTTGCGGCGCGGCCGGATAGGTGATAGCTTTATCACCTGATGGTGATAGGTTTATCACCCATCGCAGCCTTCGGGAGTCCCCATGGAAAAGACCGCGCTCACCCCCCGCCAGGCCGAAATCCTGGAAGTCATCCGCCAGCACATCAGCGAGACCGGTCGCCCCCCTTCGCGCCCCGAGCTCTCGAAGATGCTCGGCATCGCATCCACCAACGGCGTCTTCAAGCACCTGGCCGCGTTGGAGAGGAAAGGCGCCATCGAGCTCGCACCCAACGCCGCGCGCGGCATTCGCGTGATGGAGGAAGCGGGGCTTGCGCTGGTGGGCAGGGTCGCCGCGGGCAGCCCGATCATGGCCATCGAGAACATGCTCGGCCGCTACCCGGTGGATCCCTCGCTCTTCACGCCGCGCGCGGACTACATGCTCCAGGTGCGCGGCCTGAGCATGCGCGACGAAGGCATCCTCGATGGCGACTGGGTGGTGGTGCACAAGACCACGCAGGCGAAGAACGGGCAGCTCGTCATCGCACGCGTGGGCGACGACGTGACGGTCAAGCGCTTCAGGATCCGCGGCAACAAGGCGGAGCTCATTCCGG
>JBKJYC010000352.1:0-7087 GCA_046715885.1 Usitatibacter sp. | reverse complement strand
CGCGACCGGGACGAAGCGCACGAGCGAGCCCAGGCGGAAGGCGCCCATGGCGAAGAGGAGCACGCCCGCCATCATCGTGGCGATGAGCAGGTTCGCCACGCCGTATTTCTCCACGATGCCGTAGAGCAGCGCGACGAAGGCACCCGCGGGGCCGCCGATCTGCACGCGCGAGCCGCCGAGCGCTGAGATGAGGAAGCCGGCGACGATCGCGGTCACGATGCCCTGCTCGGGGCGCACGCCCGAAGCGATGGCGAAGGCCATGGCCAGCGGCAGCGCGATCACCGCCACGGCGAGGCCGGCGGCCAGGTCCGCGAAGAAGGCTTCGCGGTCGTAGCCCGGCAGGCAATCGAGGAGCTTCGGGCGGAAGCGAAACCGGACGAAAGGATCGGCCCAGTTCATCGCCAGGCGGCCCGGGACCGGCGGCCGGCTCCCAAGCTCAGACGGTTTCGACGGTCGAGTTGAGGTAGTAGCCGGCCCCGCGTTCGGTCTTGATCAGGCTCGGCTGGTTGGGGCTTTCCTCGATCTTGCGGCGCAGGCGCAGGATCTGCACGTCGATGGAGCGGTCGTAGATGTCGTCGTGCAGGCGGCTCGCCTCGAGCAGCTGGTCGCGGGTGAGGACCCGCTGCGGGGAGCGCAGGAAGGCCACGAGCAGCGCGTACTCGCTGTTGGTGAGGTCCACCTGCGCGTCGCCGGGCGAGCGCAGCCGGCGCGTGCCGGTGTTCAACTCCCAGCCCGAGAACTTGTAGGCGCGCACGCTCTCGCCGCGCCGCGCCTCGCGCTTGGATTCCGTGCGCCGCAGGACCGCCTTGATGCGCGCGAGCAGCTCGCGCTGGCTGAAGGGCTTGGTGACGTAGTCGTCGGCGCCGAGCTCCAGTCCCATCACGCGGTCGGCCTCGTCCTTGCGCCCGGTGAGGATGATGATCGGCAGGTCGAGCGACTCGCGCAGCCGCCGTGCGATGGCGAGGCCGTCCTCGTCCGGGAGCTTCAAGTCGAGGATCACGAGGTCCACGACCTCCGCGCCCAGGACCCGGTCCATGTCCGCGCCGGTTTCGGCGACGGAGACCTTGAAATCGTTTTCCGCGAGGTACTCGCGGATCAGCTCCCGGATGGCCGCGTCGTCGTCGACGACAAGAATGTGGGCTTCCATGCTTTTTGTGGGTCCGCGTCGGGTGACGAAGCGCATTTTAGCCCCGGAGACCGTAGAATCCGAAGCGGATTCGAAAAACGATGGATTCCCCCACCCGCTGGAGCGTCGAGGACTGGCCGGACGGTGCCTCGCCGCTGGGCCAGGCGATCGCCTACGTCGCGTTCGGCGTTTTCTACTACGCGCTCGCGGCGTACGCGACCGACCTTCCGGTACAGACGCGATTCCCGCACTTCATCTGGCCCGCCGACGGCCTGGTCCTCGGCACCCTGCTGATCGCGCCCCTGCGGCGCTGGCCGGTGTACCTGGGCATGGTGTTCCTCTCGAGCCTCTACATCGGGCACGGGCTGGGCGTCTCGCTGCCGAATTCCTTCGCGGCTTCGGCCGTGAACGTCCTGGAGCCGGCGCTGGTCGCCCTCGGCCTGCAGCAGCTGGCGAAACCCCAGGTCACCATCGATTCGGTGAAGGGCCTGGCCGCGTTCCTGATCGGCATGGTGCCCCTGGTGGCCGGGCTGTCGATCCTCGACGCGCTTTTCGCGTACGTGCGGTTCGACGCCCCTTTCCGCGAGCAGTGGTCGGTGGTCTTCGTCTCCGACTTCCTCGGAATGATGCTGATCACCCCACTCATCCTCGCGTGGAGCCGCGAAGGCTGGCGCGAGGCGATGCAATCCTCGCGCGCGCGCCTGCCCGAGCTGGTGGTGCTGTACTCGGGCCTCATCTTCACCGCCCACTACGTTTTCGGCACGCGCACGCAGGCGATGGGTTTCATCCCGCCGCTCGCGTACCTGTGCGCGCCATTCCTCATCTGGGCTGCGCTGGGCTTCGGCCTGCGCGCGGCGACGCTCGGCCTCGCGATCTTCGGCCTCATCTGCTATTGGCATACCGCCCAGGGGTTCGGGCCGTTCTCCATCGACGGCATCGCCGACTGGCGCTCGATCCTGCACCTGCAGGCCTACCTCGCGACGATCGTGGTGACCACGCTCTTCGCCGCCGCGCTCCTGAGCGAGCGGCACGAGGCGGGCAAGGCCACGCGCGCCTGGCGGCGGCGCTACGAGGCGGTGATCCGCGCGAGCGGCAACCTCCTCTACGAGCTCGATCCGTCGACCGGCTTCATCCTCTGGGACGGCGACACCCTGGAGGTGATCGGCGTGGCGCCCGAGAACGTGAGATCCCTCGCGCAGTGGATGGACCGCGTGCATCCCGATGACCGGGCGCGGCTGCGCGGCATCCGCGACCAGCTGCAGCACGGGAAGCTGCGCAACCTCGCCATCGAGTACCGCATGCGGCGCGACGATGATAGCTACGTGCCCATCGGCGTCAACGGCTACATGATCGAGGACCCGGTCGTGGCCGGTCCGCCGCGGCGCCGCCTGATCGGGTTCGTGACCGACGTTTCGGAGAAGATCCGGTCCGAGGAGGACCGCCAGCGCCTCGAGTCGCAGCTGGCCCAGGCCGAGAAGATGGAGGCCGTGGGCCACCTGGCCGGCGGCATCGCCCACGACTTCAACAACATCCTCGGGGCCATCCTCGGCTACGGCGAGCTGGCGCAGCTGAAGGCGCGCGACCAGGACATGAAGCGCTATCTCGACACGATCATGAGCGCGGGCAACCGCGCGAAGTCGCTGGTGACGCAGATCCTCTCGTATAGCCGCGCGGACAGCGGCCAGCGCATGCCGGTGATGGTCGCGCCGATCGCGCAGGAGGCCTGCGACCTGATCCGCGGGTCCTCCAGCGGCATCGAGGTGCACTTCGAGACGGCCTCGGCCGACGCAACCGTCCTGGGCGACCCCACGCGCCTGCACCAGCTGTTCATGAACCTCTGCACGAACGCCGTGCACGCGATGACGGAGGGCGGGACGATCGACGTGAAGATCGGCTTCGAGACCACGCAGCACGCGCGCATCACGCGCACCGGCGAGCTGCCGCCGGACGAGTACGTGAGGATCGAGGTCTCCGATACCGGCCACGGCATCGCGCCCGAGGTCATCGACCGGATCTTCGAGCCGTTCTTCACCACCAAGAGCGCCGGCCGCGGCACCGGCCTGGGGTTGGCGCTGGTGCATTCCGTGGTGAAGGAGCACAAGGGCTGCCTGGACGTGGTGAGCGAGCTGGGCAAGGGCACCACGTTCACCGTCTGGCTCCCCAACCTGCCCGCCGAGGAGACCGAGGCTGCGCCGCCGGAGACCACGGTGCCGGGCCGGGGGCAGGTGATCCTCGCCGTGGACGACGAGCACCAGGTCCTCGCGGCGCTGGAGGAGATGCTCGCCTCCCTCGGCTACGAGCCCGCGGGTTTCTCCAGCAGCCAGGACGCCCTCGAGGCGTTTCGCGCCGACCCCAAGCGCTTCGACGCCGTGGTGAGCGACGAGGTGATGCCGGAGATGTCGGGAACCACGCTGGCCACCGAGCTGCGCCGCCTGAAACCCGCCATCCCGATCGTCATCGCCACCGGCTACGGCGGCGCGGGTTTCGAGACGCGTGCGCTTTCCGCGGGCATCAACCGGGTCCTGCGCAAACCCTATCGGATGGCCGAGATCGCCGAGACCCTCGCGGGGTTCTTCCCGCATCGGTGACAGTTGCAACATCGACGGCTGCGCTCGTCATTGGCAAGACATTACAAGGGGGCAGAGTGACCGTCTCGCCGGGATTTCCCCTGCGTCTTGCTGGATTGCGGCCTTTGCCTCCCACCATCGCTTTCAACGGACACACGCTGGCCTCGGCTTTCCAGCCGATCTACGCGGTGCGCGATGGCCGTGCGGTAGGCTACGAAGCGCTGGTTCGCGCGATCGACGGCAGCGGCAAGCCGGTGCGGCCCATGCGGCTCTTCGACGGGCTCGACGATGCCGGGATCATTTCACTCGACCGCACCTGCCGCACGCTGCACCTGCGCAGCTTCGCGTCCGTGGACCCGGGCGACTGCATGCTCTATCTCAACGTGCATCCGCTCGCGGCCGTCGCGGAGGCGCAGAACGTGCAGGCGGTGCGCAACCGCATCGGCTACTTCGGCCTCACGCCGGCGCGAATTTGCATCGAGATCCTCGAGGGCGGCTGCGAGGATGAGGGCCGGCTCGTGGACGCGGTCGCCGCCTACCGCGAGATGGGCATCGGCATTGCCATGGACGACTTCGGCGTCGCCCGCTCCAACTTCGACCGCGTCGCCTCGCTGCGCCCCGACCTGGTGAAACTCGACCGTTCGCTGCTCAGCAATGCGGTGGGCGACGTGAAGGCGCGCACCCTGCTTCCCGGGGTCATCGAGATCCTCCATGCCACCGGCTCCAAGGTCGCGGTGGAGGGCATCGAGGACGCCTCCGAGGCGCTGGTGGCGATCGAGGCCGGCGCCGACTTCGTGCAGGGTTTCTACTTCGCCACCCCCGCCACGGCGGTCCGGGACGACGCGCTGACCGAGCGCATCCTGCGCGAGCTGGTGCGCATGCGATCCGTGCGTGCTGCCCCGGCCAATGACGCGGCCGCCGTCCTCCCTGCTTCCCAGGGCGTCGTGGCGCGCCTGCTGCGCTCCGCGCGCGCGCATGTCGCGTGAATAGTTCGCGGCAATCCGGTCCAATCGTGCGCATTGGCGCGCCGTAGCAATCGCTCGTTTGCCGTCGTGTGCCGGACTATCGTGGGGTCCGGCGCAGGTGCGCCTAAAAAGCTCAAGGGACATCCGTGAAGAAGAAGCACCGTCCATCACCGGCGGGCAGTTCGCCTCCCCGGGTTCCCAGACGCAGGGCGCGCCTTCTCATCCGGCAGCTGGCCCTGCGCATCGGCCGAACCCTGGTCGGCGTGCTGCCCGGTGCGCGCCACCTGCGCGCCGCGAACGACCCGGAAATCTAGCGCGGGCGCGAACAGTCGGCGAACGCTCCCGACTTGCGCAACCGGAAGGGCCCTCCAAGGGGCGGGCCCTTTTACTTTTCGTGAATAGTGCACACCCCCCGCCCGCAATCCTGCGCGGACGCCGGAGGGTCCCTTGCGTAGTCTGGCCTCGTCACCCCACCCACGCACCAGGAGATCCTCATGAACGCCATCCAGGACTTCGCGCTGCTCTTCGCGATCGCCGTTCCCGTGCTGCTGATCGTCGGCATCAATCTGTTCCTGGCCCTGGGCGGCGAGCGCGGCACGCTGCTGCTACCCAGCGCGCTGGTGTTCCCGTCGCTGGATATCCCGGCCGAACCTGCGAAGACCGCTGTCGAGGCGAACACAATCAATGCTGCCGCCGCGAACGACGCGCTCGAACGCGAAGCCGCGTAACGGTCAATAATCGGCGAACGCCCCTCGATGCCGGCATTCCTGCCGGCCGGGGAGAGGGGGCGAGACCGGCTGGCCAGAGAGGAGTGAACGCGTCCGCCATGAATCGAGGCCGGCGAACAATGCTGCTCGGCGGCCTCGGAGCCACGCTGGGCCGTCCCGCATTCGCTCGGGCGCGGGCGGGCACGCACGGAAACCGCGTGGTCCTCGTTTGGGAGCTGCGCCGGGAGGATGCTGAATTTCGATCGCGGTGGGTTGCGTGGCTCGGCGAGCAGGGCTTCGAGCTTCCACGCAAGCTGCGCTCCGCGATCAACCGGAAGACGGCGGCGGCGCTCGGAATCGCCATTCCCGGCGACGTGTTGTTGCGCGTGGACGAGGTGTTCGGATGAAGCGCGCCCGCGCCGGCCTCTTCCTCAAGTACCTCGCCTTCATCGTGCTCCTGGTGAGCGCGGGGCTCATCGCGAGCGGAGCGATCGGTCTCTACTTCTCCTACCAGGAGACGCGCAACTCGCTGGTGAACCTGCAGCGGGAGAAGGCCCTGACCGCGGCGGTGCGCATCGAGCAGTTCCTGCGCGACATCGAGAGCCAGCTCGGCTGGACCACGCTGCCGATCCTGTCGCCCGCGCCCAATGCGATGGAGCACCGGCGGCTCGACTTCCTCAAGCTCCTGCGCCAGCTACCCGCCGTCACCGAGGTGAGCCACCTCGACGCGCAGGGCAGGGAGCAGCTGAAGGTGTCGCGCCTGGCGATGGATACCGCGGGCAGCAACATCGACTACTCCGGAGATGCGCGCTTCATCGAGGCGAAGAAGGGCAAGGCCTGGTTCGGCCCGGTGTACTTCCGCAAGGAGACCGAGCCGTACATGTCGATCTCGATCCCCGAGGCGCGCGACCGGCCGGGCGTGACCGTCGTGGACGTGAACCTCAAGTTCATCTGGGACGTGGTCTCGCGCATCCGCATCGGCCAGAAGGGCGTGGCCTACGTGGTCGATGAAAAGGGCTTCCTGGTCGCGCATCCGGACATCAGCCTGGTGCTGAAGAAGGTCGATCTTTCGGCCCTGCCGCAGGTGAAGGCGGCGCTGGCCGCGAAGCCCGACGCCGAATGGCGCGAGACGGCGCAGGCGCGCGACGTGAACGGCGAGCGCGTGCTCTCAGCCGACGCGGGCATCGTGCAGACGGGCTGGCGCGTGTTCGTCGAGGAGCCGGAATCCGCGGTCTTCGCGCCGCTCTACGACGCCATCCTGCGCACGGTCTTCCTGCTGCTGGCCGGCGCGTTCGTGTCGGTGCTGGCGAGCATCTTCCTGGCGCGGCGCATGGTGAACCCCGTGCGCGCGCTGCAGAGAGGCGCCGAGCGGATCGGTAGCGGTGACCTCACCAGCCAGATCGAAGTGAAGACGGGCGATGAGCTCGAGGATCTGGCGGGACGGTTCAACACCATGACCAGCCAGCTGCGCGAGTCGTACGCGGACCTGGAGAAGAAGGTCGAGGACCGAACAGCGGAGCTGCGCGAGATCCTCGAGCAGCAAACCGCCACCGCCGACGTCCTGAAGGTCATCAGCGGCTCGCCCACGGATGTCATGCCGGTGTTCGATGCCATCGTGAGGGCCGCCACCGGGCTCGGCGAGGCGGCCACCGCGCAGGTCTTCCGGTACGACGGGGAGCGCATTCATTACGTGACGAGCTGCGGGACCACGCAAGAGTGGAT
>JBKJYC010000351.1:0-2814 GCA_046715885.1 Usitatibacter sp. | reverse complement strand
ACGCCCTGCCGCTCGAGGATCGCGCTCGCGGAAACGAGGTGGAAGTCGGGATGGGCCTTCATGAACCAGGCCACGATGTCTTCGTTCTCCTCGGTGAGGAGGCTGCAGGTGCCGTAGACGAGTCGGCCGCCCGGCTTCACCAACGCCCCCGCCGCGGCGAGGATCGAGCGCTGCTTTTCGTTCAGCTCAGCGAGCCCGGCCACGTCCTGGCGCACCTTGAGATCGGGGTTGCGGCGCAGCGTGCCGAGCCCGGTGCAGGGCGCGTCCACCAGCACGCGGTCGATCTTGCCGCGCAGGCGCTTCACCTTCGCGTCGTTCTCGTTGGCGATGCGCTGCGGATGCACGTTGGAGAGCCCCGAGCGCTTCAGGCGCGGCGCCAGGTTGGCGAGGCGCTTGTCGGACACATCGAAGGCATAGAGCCTGCCCTGCGAATTCATCGCGGCGCCCATCTGCAGCGTCTTGCCGCCGGCGCCCGCGCAGAAGTCCACCACCATCTCGCCACGGCGCGGCTCCATCAGCATCCCGAGGATCTGGCTGCCCTCGTCCTGGACTTCGACCACGCCCTCGGTGAAGAGCACGTGCTTGTTGAGCGCGGGCTTCTCGCGCAGCCTCACCCCGGCGGGCGAGTACCGGGTGGGCGCCGCCACGATCGCGTCGCGCTCGAAGCGCTCCAGCACCGCATCGCGCGGCGCCTTCAGCATGTTGACCCGCAAGTCGAGCGGGGCTGGCTGCTGCAGGCTGCGGGCGAGCTCGAGGATCTCCTCGTCGGTGCGGTGCTTGCGCATGCGCGCGACCACCCAGGCGGGCAGGTCGGCGCGGACTTCGAACGGCAGCTCGTCCGTGACCTCGGTCTTCAGCGCCACCAGCCACGCCCTCTCCCGCGGGCTCAGCGCCGACTCGATCTGCCCGATGCCCACGCCCTGCACCCGGACCAGCGCGGCCAGCGCCATCTCGCGTGGCGTGCCCTCCGGCGTCACATGCTCGAGGTACATGCGGCGGCGCAACGCGGCGTAAACCGTGTCCGCGACCAGCGCCCGGTCGCGCGTCCCGAGGCTCTTGTGCTCGCGGAAGAACTGGCGCAGCGCCACGTCCGCGGGCTGGCGCGCGGGCAGGATGACCGTGAGCGCCTGGACGATCGCCTCCAGCTGGGGCTTGCCGATATTCACGACGGGACCTAACGCGAGGAGATGGAGGTGGCGACCTGGTCGACGAAAAAGCGATTGCGGGCCACAGGGTAGCGCAACTTCACGGGCAGGTAGTGGTGGTCGATGCCGAGCCAGACGTCCACCGTTTCCTTCGGATCGCTCGTCGCGTGGCGCAGGTGCAGCGCTTTCACGTTGCCGATGGGCAGCGTCAGCTCCTCGACGCCGAGCACCTTCAGCTCGAACTCGTAGAGCCTGCGCTGGGTGTAGACCTTCATCGCGAGACTCTCGCCGCGGGGCGGCTGGTGCGCGAGCTGGAAGATCATCGAGAGCCAGTCGACGGTGTTCTCCGCGAGGCCGCCGGGCTTCACCTCGTCGTTGCGGCGAAACTCCACCGCGCGATTGGCCCAGTCGAACTTGAGGCCCTCGTCTGGCCCGTGCGGCCTGCGCTCGACGAAGCGATCGGGCTTGAGGCCGGAGGCGGTCACCTTGCCGGTGCTCTCCTGGAGGATCCTGCCTTCGAGGAAGAGCGTGAAGAAGCCCACGGCCTCGGCGGCGCCGGTGATCGAATAGCTGTCGCCCTCGCGCTTCCACGAGTACTCCGCCTGGCCGTCGGCGAAGGGCGACGTGAGCGCGTAGCGGATCGAGAGGTTGGCGGGCAGGGCCTCGGCGGGAAACTCCCGCGGCTCCAGCGCGGGGATCGGGGCGGCAGGCGCGACCGCGGCCAGCATCTCCGGCTTGAGGATCTCGGGAGCGGCGACACGCTCCGGCTCCGGCGGCGCTAGCGGAGGCAGCGCCTCCGCAAGAGAAGGCAGCGCGTCGGCCGCGCTCGCCGCGCCCGTGGACAGGGGCGGAAGGCTCGCGATCGACTCCGTGGGCTTGCGCGGGCTGCGAGGCCGCGGGGGCCGCGGGACGGGAGGCGCGGCGACCGGCCCGGGGACCGCGACGGAGATGTCGGCAAGCGGCGCCAGCTGCACCGAATAATTCGCGGGCTCGGCATCCGCGACGTTCGCCAGCCGTCCCGGCACGCCCGCGATCAGGATCGCGTGCACGGCGAGCGAGATCGCGAGCGAAGCGAAGGCGAAGCGATAGCGGTGCAGGATCTCGCGCGGTGTGGACATGTCAGCGAGCCTGCAGTTCCACGATGGTCTGGTCCAGGCGAATGCCCTTCGCGTCCTCGAACAGCACGCGCACCGGGAGGTTGAACTTGTCCTTGGCGAGCCAGAGCTGCGCCTTGCTCTGGCCCGGCTCGGTGACCACGCGCTCGTAGTGCAGCGTGTCGAACTCGCCCGCGGGCGTCTTCAAGCGCACTTCCTCCAGGAGACGGTAGGTATAGCGCTCGATCTTGCGGCCGTTCGACATGTGGACCTCGACGGTGTTTCCGCGCGGCACATGGTTCATGAACTGGTACATCATCGAGAGGCGGTCCTGCGTGCCCGCGGGCAGGGCCACGTCGCTCGATTCGCCCTTGTACGCGGAGCGCATCACGCCGCTCTTCCAGTCGAAGGTGGCGCGCACGTCACGGCTGCGGACGCTCGCCTGCCGGCGCTCGAAGACGCGCGGCTCCAACCCCCCGGCGCCGAATCGCCCCTCGCTGATGTACACCAGCGTCTCGTCGCGGAACATCTTCACCGCGCCGTCGGCGGTGGACTTGCTCTCGATCGTGTACGCC
>JBKJYC010000350.1:0-11792 GCA_046715885.1 Usitatibacter sp. | reverse complement strand
GGTGCCCGCGGGAACGGGCTGGAGCTGCGCGGCAAAGGTGCCCGCGGCCGGCTACAACATCGTGGGCGGCGGTCGGGTCGTGTGCACCAGCGCAAGGGCGATCGCGGCCGGCGCCGCGAATCCGAATGCGATCACCTTCCAGGTGACGGTGGCGGCCGCGGCCGCGCCCAGCGCATCGAACACCGCCGCCATCGCGGGCGGCGGCGAGCCGCCGGGCAACACCGGCAACAACAGCACGACGCTCGTGACCCCGGTCAACGGCTTCGACCTGCGGATCACCAAGGTGAAGTCCGGCGCCGCCACCTTCAGCCTCGGCGTGAACGGCACCTATTCGATCAGCGTGAACAATGCCGGGGCGGCCGCGACCTCGGGGACCTACACCGTCGCCGACAACCTGCCCGCGGGCCTCACGTTCGTCTCGGCGGCGGGAACCGGCTGGACGTGCACCGCCAACGTGCCGGTCGCGGGCGACAACGTGGCCGGCGGCACGCGCATGGTCTGCACCAGCGCCACCGTGATCGCCGCGGCGGGCGCGAATCCGAACGCGATCACGCTCACCGTCGCCGTGGGCGCCGCGGCCGCACCCAGCGTCACCAACACGGCCACGGTCACCCACCCCTCTGAGCCGCCGGCCTTTGCCGGCACCAATTCCTCGACCGTCGTCACCGCCGTCAACGCCCCGGACCTGATCGTCACCAAGACGCACAACTTCAATTTCAGCGTCGGCACCAACGGCCAGTACTTCGTCACCGCGCACAACATCGGCAACCTGGCGACCGGAGCGACGGTCACGGTGGCCGACAACCTGCCGGTGGGCATGACGTTCGTTTCCGCGGCCGGAACCGGCTGGACGTGCGCGGCCAACGTGCCCGCGGCCGGCGACAACGTGGTGGGCGGCACGCGCATGGTGTGCACGCGCGCCTCGATCGCCGCCAATACGTCGTCGCCCGGCATCACGCTCACGGTGGCCGTTGCCGCCGCGGCAGCGCCGAGCAAGACCAACACGGCCACGGTATCCGGCGGCAACGAGCCGGCGAACAACAACGGCAACAATTCCGACTCGGACTTCACGCAGGTCTTCAACGCGCCGTCGATCGCGAAGTCGTTCAATCCCGTTTCCATCACCGCGGGCGGCACGTCGCAGCTCACCCTCACGATCACGAATACCAGCCCGGCGCCGATCACCGGCGTGGCGGTGACCGACAACTTCCCGGCCGGCATGTCGGTCGCGGGGGCGCCCGGATTCCTCAACACCTGCGGCGGGACCGTCTCGCCCGGCCAGACCGCCGGGGACACGGCGCTCATTCTCGCGGGCGGTGCGATCGCGGCTTCGGGCACCTGCACGATGCAAGTGAATGTGACCAGGAGCACGGTCGGGGTTTCGAACAACACCACCGGCAACGTGAGCAGCACCGAGGCCGGCACCGGCAATACCGCCACCGCCTCCCTCACGGTGACCGCGCCGCCGAACGCGATCCTCACCAAGCTCTCGACGCCTGCAACGGTGGGCGTGAACCGCGACGCGACGCTCACGTTCACGATCGCCAACGACCCGGCGACCTCGAACGACATGGCGTTCATCGACACCTTTCCGGCGGGTGTCACCTACGGGAGCACGACCTCGATCTCGGGTGGCTGCGGCGGCGCGGTGGTGTCCCAGGACCACCTGAGCGGCGCGCTCGCCACGGGCGATCTCGGCGTGCGCTTCTCCAACATCGACATGGCGGCGAGCGCAACCTGCACGATCGTCATCGTCGTGCGCAGCGCCACGGCGGGCGCCTTCCGCAATTTCGGTCCGGCCGCCGGGGGCACCAACATCTCCGGGCTTCTGAACGGGCTCACGGAGCAGGTCGACGACACGCTCACGGTGGTGGCGCCCACGCTCACCAAGGCGTTCAGCCCCAACCCGGCGATCGTGAGCACGCCCTCGACGCTCACCTTCACGATCACCAACGGCGCCGGCAACCCGGCGCAGAGCCCGCTCGCGTTCACCGA
This sequence comes from Usitatibacter sp., assembly GCA_046715885.1. Taxonomy (GTDB): domain Bacteria; phylum Pseudomonadota; class Gammaproteobacteria; order Burkholderiales; family Usitatibacteraceae; genus Usitatibacter. The sequence goes on along the minus strand of JBKJYC010000350.1, from coordinate 9,797 downwards.
TACGCTGCCCGCGGGGCTCACCGTCGCCTCCGCGCCGGCGGCCACCCAGTGCAACGGCACCGTCACGGCGCCGGTGGGCGGCGGCACCATCGCGTTCACGGGCGGCAGCCTCGCGGGCGCACAGGCGAGCTGCACGATCGCCGTCGACGTCACGTCCGCGACCGTCGGCACGACCTACACGAACAACGCTGCCAGCATGTCGGCCCTCTCGGCCGGCATGGTGAACAACGTCAACGCCTCGATCGTCTTCTACGCCGTGCCGGTCCTCACGAAGGCGTTCGCGCCGACGACGATCGCGCTCGGTGGGGCCACGACGCTCACGTTCACGCTCACGGTTCCGTCCAGCAACCCGACGCAGACCTTCTCCTTCACCGACACGTTGCCTGCCGGGCTGGCGGTGGGCGCGGGCGCCGTAGGCGGCACTTGCTCGGGCGGCTCGGTCACCGCGACCGCCGGATCGAGCACGATCACCGTTGCCGGCCGCCAGATCGTGAGCCCGGCGACAACCTGCACGATCACGGTGCCGGTCACCACGTCGGCCACACCGGCGGCGGGCGGCTGCCCGGCGGCCGGCAACACCAACGGCGCGTCCTCGATCAGCGCCACCACGAACACCGTCAACAGCGTCACCGATCAGTGCGTGACGGTGTTCGCGCCGCCGACGCTCACGAAGGCGTTCGTGCCGGCGACGATCGGGGTGGAGCAGACGAGCGCCCTGCGCCTCGTGCTCACCAATCCGGCGGCCAACTCCGCGGCGCTGACGGGCGTATCCGTGGACGACCCGTTGGGCACGTTCGCGCTCTCCGTCGCCGCGCCCGCCACCGCGAGCTTCACGCCGGCGGCGTGCGGCACGGTTCAGTCGCGGGCCGTCGTCGGCGCCGGCGGGTTCGGGGCTCTCACGGCGGGACACCTCGAGACGCGCTTCAACGTCGCCTCGCTCGCCGCGGGCGCTTCGTGCCAGGTGGACGTCAACGTGACCCGGGCCACCGCGGGCACTTCCAACAACACGACGGCGGCACCGGTGGCCACGGGCCCGGTGGCGCTCACCGGCACCGCCGCCAATGCCAGCCTTGCCGTGGTGCAGGCCACGCTCGCGAAGGCGTTCGGCGCCGCGTCGATCACCGACACCGCCACGACCACGCTCGTGTTCACGCTTGCCAACGGCGCGGGCAACCCGGCGCAGTCGGGCATCGGCTTCACCGACACGCTGCGCTCGGGGCTCGCGATCGACTCCGCGACGCCGGGCCTCACGTACGCCGCGGGTTGCTCGGGGCCGGCTACGGCCACGTACGTTTCGGGGACGCGCGTGCTCACGCTCTCGGGCATCGCGATGGCCGCGTCGACGGCGAGCTGCACGGTGACGGTAGCGGGCGTCACCAACCAGTCCCAGCAGGTGAACCCGACGTGCCCGGCGGCGAATTTCACCAACGGCGCGGCCGACATGGGTGGCCTCACGCGCGTGGCGACGACCGGCATGGCGGACGTGTGCCTCGTGGTGAACGGCGTTGCGCCCACGGTCGCGAAGACGTTCGGTGCCGCCTCGATCAACGACGGCGGCTCGACCACGCTCATCTTCACCCTTACGAACCAGGGCTCGAACCCGGCGCAATCGGCGATCACGATCGGCGACACGTTGCCCACATCGCTTCGCCTGCCGGCCGCGCCCACCGTCGCCTATTCCGCGGGCTGCTCCGGACCCAGCCCCGTCGCCTACAACAGCGGCAACGGCGTGCTCTCCGGCCTCACCGGTGTGGCGATGGCCGCGGGCACTGCCTCGTGCACGGCGACGCTCTCCGGACTCACCAACGCGGCGGGACAGCTCAATGCGAGCTGCGTGGGCTCGCCGGCGGCGTTCACCAACCTCTCGGCCAACATCACGACCACCAATGCGACGGTTTCCGCGGGCAACGCGTGCCTGGTCGTGAACCGGATCAACCCGTCGCTGAACAAGGTGTTCGGCCCGACGACGATCGCCGCGGGCGCGACGTCCACGCTCACCTTCACGATCACCAACAGCGGCACGCACCCGGCGCAGACCGGCATCATCTTCCCCGACAACCTTCCGGGCACGGTGCGCGTCGCCGCAACGCCGAACGTGCAGACCAACTGCCCGGCAGGCGCTGGCTTCGCGGCCCCGGGCGGCGGCTTCACCGTCGCGGCGGCGGCCGGCGCGGCCTCCATCGTCGCGACCAATGCCCAGCTGAACGACGCGGTCGCGAGTTGCCAGGTGAGGGTGGACGTCACCTCCGCGATCGGCGGCAGCTACACCAACGACGCGGCGAGCATCACCGGCACCGCCAACGTCGATGCCACCACCGTGACGCCGAGCACGCTCACGGTGAACGCCGCCGCGCCGACGGTCTCGAAGGCGTTCGGCACCAACCCGATCGCCCCGGGCAGCGTCTCGACGCTCCTCGTCACGCTCACGAATTCGAACACGTCCGTGGCCACGCTCTCCGCGGCGCTCACCGACACGCTGCCCGCCGGGTTGTCGATCGCGACGACGCCCAATGCGAGCACCACGTGCACCGGCGCGGGCGCGGTCACCACCACCGCGAACTCCGTCACGCTGCCCGCGGGCCGCTCGATCCCCGCCGCGGTGGGAACGACACCGGGGAGCTGCACGTTGCAGGTGGATGTCACCGGCACCCTCGGCGGCACCTACACCAACACCATCGCCGCGGGCGCGCTGCAGACCTCGAACGGCAACAGCGCCGCCGCGGCGAACGCGAACCTCACGGTCACCGCGACCGCCCCCAGCGTCCTGAAGACCTTCGGGGTCGCGACCCTGGCGACCGGTGGCACGACTTCGCTCACCCTCGCGCTCACCAACCCCAACAGCACGGTGGCCACGGTGTCGTCCGCGCTGGTGGACAATCTCCCGGCCAACCTGACGACCGTTGCGGCGAGCGTGGGCACAACCTGCGGCGGCACGGCACCCACGCAAACGGCAACCAGCCTCACGCTTCCCGCCGGCCTCGCCATCCCGGCGGGCAGCGGGGTGACTTCCGGCGCGTGCAGCGTGACGGTGACCGTGACCAGCGCCGTCGCGGGCTCCTACGTGAACATCATCGCCGCGGGCGCGCTGCAGACCAGCAACGGCAACAACGCGACGCTCACCACGGCCACGCTGAACGTCTTCGCGCCGCCCACCGCCACCAAGTCCTTCAACCTGGCTGCGATCGGCTCCGGCCAGACCTCGACCATGACGATCGTGGTCTCGAGCGCGGCGGGCAACGCGGGCAACCTCACGGGCGTCGTCATCGACGACGCCTATGCCGGTACGCTCACCAACGCGGCCGCGGGCAGCGTCGCGTGCACGGGCGGCGGTTCGGCGACGCTCACCGGCGGCGTCAGCGGCGGCACTTCGGTCGGCTTCAACGGGGGCACGATTCCGGCCGGGCAGAGCTGCACCATCACCCAGCTCGTGACCGCGACGTCCACCACCACCAACACGACCACGGCACCGACGGCCACCGGGCCGATCGCGCTCACCGGCACCGCGGCCAATGCGACGCTCACCGTCGGCACGCCCACCGTCGCCAAGACCTTCGGCGCCGTCTCGATCAACGACGGCGCCACCACCACGCTGGTCTTTACATTCACCAACTCGGGCGGTAACCCGGCGCAGGCCGGCATCACCCTCGGCGACACGCTTCCCTCGGGCCTGCGCCTGCCGGCCGCGCCGACGGTGAGCTACTCCCTCGGCTGCTCGGGTCCGAGCCCGGCGGCCTACAACAGCGGCTCGGGCGTGCTATCGGGCCTGACCGGCATCGCGATCTCCGCGGGCACGGCTTCCTGCTCGGTCACCGTGAACGGCCTCACCAATGCCACGGGGCAGGTGAACGCCAGCTGCGCCGTCCCGCCCGCCGCGTTCACGAACCTCGCGGCCAACGTGACGGCGACGAACGCGACGGTGGCCGGCGGCAACGCGTGCCTCGTCGTGAACCGCGTCGATCCCGTGCTCTCGAAGGCCTTCGCGCCCGGCACCATCGACCAGGGTGGTAGCTCGACGCTGGTCTTCACGCTCACCAACTCCGGCACCAACCCGGCGCAGTCGGGCATCAGCTTCACCGACAACCTGCCGGCGGGCGTGGCCGTGGCGGGCACGCCGAACCTGCAGTCCAGCTGCCCGGCGGGCGGCGCGCTGGTGAACAACCCGGCGTTCGTCGCGACCGGCGCGGCCTCGGTGGCGGTCACCGGCGCGGCGATCGCCAGCGGTGTCGCGAGCTGCGAGATCCGCGTGAACGTCACCTCGGCCACGCCGGGCGTGTATACCAACAACGCGGCCAACATCGCCCCGGGATCCGCGAACGTGAACGTGGCCGGCCTCACGGCGCAGCTCACCGTGCAGTCGGTGCCGTCGCTCACCAAGGCCTTCGGCACGCCGACGGTGGGCGTGGGCGGCACCACCACCCTGGTCTTCACCATCAACAACACCGCGGCGGGCGCGGTAGCGCGCGCGGGGATCTCGTTCACCGACACGCTCACCGCTCGCATCGCCATCGCCAACCCGCCGGTGCCGACGACCAACGGCAACTGCGGCGCGCCGGCCTTCACTGCCGCCAACGACACGCAACCGTTCACGGCGTCGAACATCAGCGTGGCCGCGGGCGCCACCTGCCAGCTCACGCTCACGATCCGCGGCGTCGCCGCGGGCGTGGCTCCCAACGCCAGCGCCGATATCACGGCCTCCAGCGGCGTGCAGAACAACGTCGGCAACCAGAGCATCACGGTGATCGCCGCGCCGACGATCGCGAAGGCGTTCGCGCCGGCCGCCATCGCCGCCGACGCGACGTCCACGGTCACGTTCAGTATCGCCAACCCGAACACGGCCACCACGCTCACCGGCGCGGGCTTCACCGACACGCTGGCGAATATGTCGATCTTCGCGAACGGCGCGGCGGGCGGCACCTGCGCGGGCGCCGGCGGCAACGCGTTCGCGGCGGGCAACACGAACCTCGCCGTCACGGGCCTCACGATCCCGGCCAACGGCTCGTGCACCGTGACGGTGGTCGTAACGAGCGACATCGTCGGCACCCATCCCAACCAGGCGTCGGGCGTGTCCAGCGCCGAAGCCCCCTCGGGCGCGGCCTCGAACGTCGCGAGCCTCACCGTGAGCGCATCGGTGCCCACGATCGCGAAGGCTTTCGGCACGCCGGTGATCGCGGCCGACGGCACCTCGAGCGTGACCTTCACGATCGCCAACACCAACGGCACGGCGCTCACGGGCGCCGGCTTCACCGACACGCTCGCCAACATGTCGATCGCGGCACCGGGCGGCGCAGCCGGCGGCACGTGCGCCGGCGCGGGCGGCAACAGCTTCGCCACCGGCGCCACGAACCTCGTCTTCACCGGCCTCACCGTCCCGGCGAACGGCTCGTGCACCGTGCAGGTGACGGTCACCTCGGACATCCCCGGCACGCACAACAACCAGGCCACGGGCGTCACCTCGACGCAGGCCGCGATCGGAGCGCCGTCGAACGTGGCCACGCTCACGGTCAACGCGGCCACGCCCTCGATCACGAAGGCCTTCACCCCGGCGACCATCGCGCTCGGCGGCTCGAGCACGATCACCTTCGCGATCGCCAACACCAACGGGGTCGCGCTGACGGCGGCGACCTTCGGCGACACGCTCGCCAACATGTCGATCGCGGCCGCTGGCGCCGCCGGCGGGACGTGCGCGGGCGCCGGCACCAACAACTTCGCCGCGGGCGCCACCAACCTCGCCTTTGCCGGCCTCACGATCCCGGCCAACGGCGCGTGCGACGTGACGGTGGTGGTGACCAGCGCCACGCCGGGCACGCATCCGAACCAGGCGACCGGGGTAGCCTCCACGCAGAGCGGCGCCGCGGGCGCGCCGTCCAACGTCGCGAACCTGGTCGTCAACGCGACGACGCCGACGATCTCCAAGGCCTTCGCGCCTGCGACCATCGCCTCGGGCGGCGTGTCGACGCTCACGGTTCGCATCGACAACCCGAATGCCGCGTCGATCACGGTGACGAGCGTGACGGACACGTTCCCGGCCGGCGTCGTGCGCGCCGCGACCCCGGCTGCGAGCACCACCTGCGCGGGTGGCGTGGTCACCAGCGCGGCGGGCAGCGTCACGCTCACCGGCAGCACGGTGCCCACGAGCGGCTTCTGCACCTTCCAGATCAACGTGACGGCGGCCACGCAGGGCAGCTACTTGAATACCATCCCGGCGGGCGCGCTCGCGACGTCCGCGGGAGCCAACCCCGCGGCCGCCACGGCGACTCTCACCGTGACGCCGGTGGCGAACGTGGGAATCGTCAAGGTGGGCCCGGCCACCATTGGCACGGGCGGCACCATCACCTATGCGGTGAGCGTCACCAACGCGGGTCCGGACGCCGCCAACGCCGCGACCTTCGCCGACAACGTGCCCGCGGGCGTGACCGGCGTCACGGCGAGCTGCGGTGGCGCGGCGGGCGGCGCGGTGTGCGGCGCGGTGAACGTTGCAGGCAACAATGTGACCGGCACTGTGGCCACGCTCCCCGCGGGCGGCTCGGTGCAGATCACCGTCCAGGGCACGGCCCAGGGCATGGGCCCGATCACCAACACGGCGACCGTTGCCGGGCCCGCAGGCGTCGCCGACCCGGACAACGCCAACAACACCTCGAGCGTCACGACCACGGTCCTGGCGCCCGACCTCACGCTCACCAAGACCCACGCGGGCAACTTCACGGTCGGCGTGAACGGCGTGTACACGCTCACAGTGGCCAACGGCGCGGGCTCGCTCGCGACCTCCGGCGTGATCACCGTGGTGGACACGCTGCCCGCGGGGCTCGGCTTCGTGAGCGGCACCGGCACCGGCTGGGCCTGCGGCGCCGCGGGCCAGGTCGTGACCTGCACCTCGGGGAGCGCGATCGCCGCCGGCGCTCCGGGCAATCCGATCACCCTCACGGTGACGGTGGCTTCGATCGCCGTCCCCTCGGTGCTCAACACCGCGACCGTGAGCGGCGGCGGCGAGCCGGCGGCCGCGGCCAACAACAACCAGGCCTCGGACAACACGCTGGTGATGGCCGCCGCGGTCAACACCTTCGCCCCCGACAACGCCCAGGCGGGCGCGCCGGGCACCACGGTTTCCTACGCGCACACCTTCAATGCGGGGTCCGCGGGCAACGTCACCTTCGCCACCACCTCGGTGCAGACGCCGGCGGTGCCGGGCTGGACGCAGCAGATCTACCGCGACACCAACTGCAACGGCACGCTGGACGGCGCGGAAGGCGCAGCGCCTCTCGCGGGCGCGGTCGCCGTGGCCGCCGGCGGCCAGGTGTGCATCGTGGTCCGCGACAACATCCCGGCGGCCGCGCCCTACAACGCGCAGAACGTGATCAGCGTCACCGCGACCTTCAACGGCACGCAGAACTACACGCGAACCGATACGACGACCGTCGGCGCGTCGGGCACCGGCCTGACGCTCGCGAAAGCGGTGAGGAACGTGACGCAGGGCGGTGCGCCGGGCACCACCGGCACGGCGCTCCCGAACGACGTGCTCGAATACACGGTCACGTACGCGAACACCAGCAACGGCCCGATCTCCGCGATCGTGATCGCCGACGCGACGCCGTCCTTCACGCTGTTCCAGGCGGCCGCCTGCGGCGCCCCGCTGCCGGGGAACATCACCGCGTGCAACGTCACCTCGCAGCCCGCGGTGAACGGCACAGGCTCGGTCATCTGGACGCTCACCGGCTCGCTGCTCTCCGGCGGCAGCGGGTCCGTCAGCTTCACCGTGCGCGTGACCAATTGACCGAGAGCACGATCGTCCTCCGGCGGCCGCCGGTGGGCCCGATGGGACGGATCGTGCGCATCGCCGTCATCGCGGTCACCGTCGCCCTGGTGCTGGGCTCGGGTTTCAACGCCGTGCTCGGGCATCGCGACGTGGCGGTGCTCTTCGCCCTCGCAGCGCCGCTGGGGATTTCCGCCTGGGGCTTCGCGCGCGCCGGCCTGCACGAGGCCGGCGTGGTGCTGCTCTCGCTCGTCCTGGTCGCGGTCGTGTCGCTCACGCTCTACCTCAGCGACATGGGCATCCACGACCACGCGGTGATCGCGTATGCGGGAGTGCTGCTCTTCAACGCGCTGCTCCTCTCGCGCAAGTTTTTCATCGCGATGGCGGTGGCCACGCTGGTGGCCGCGGCGATCGTCTTCATCCTGGAGTTCCAGGGGCTCACGCACAGCAAGATCGGCCGCCTGACGGGCTGGCCGGCGTTGTTCGATTTCCTGCTGATCACGGGGCTGACGGGCGTGCTGGGGCGGGTGGTCGCCGAGATTCTCTTCGGCAGCCTGGGCGACGCGCAGGCGAGTTCGATCAAGGATCCGGTGACGGGCCTGTCCAACCGCTACCGGTTCCTCGCCACCATGGCTTCGCGCATGCGCAGCGCCGACTCCGACACGTTCGGCGTCCTGGCGCTGGCGGACCTGGACAACTTCCGGCGCACCAACCACGTGATCGGCCATGTCGCCGCCGACAGGATCCTCGCGGAGGTGGCCCGGCGCGTGGAACTGGTCGCGCCGGGAGCGCTCGTCGGGCGCCTGGGCGACGACGAGTTCGCGCTCTTCGCGCTGGAGCTCGCCACCCCCGAGGAGGCCATCAGGGTGGCGCAGAGCCTTTCGGCGGCGCTCACCTTCGAGCACGCCGGCGTCTCGGTGCGCGTGGGAATGGGCTACGCCATCTTCCCGCGCGATGCGAACGGCGTCGAGTCTCTGCTGGTGGCGGCCGACAGCTCGCTCGCCGACGCGAAAGCGCAAGACAGCGGAAAATCGGGGTCAGGGTAGAAATATCCTTGCGAGCCGCCGCTCGCTGAAGATATTTCTACCCTGACCCCGATTTTTACCCCGACCCGGGTTTTCAATGTCCGAGCGCATCACCGGCGCCGCGCTGGTCACCGTTGCCGCGGTCGCCTTCTCCGCCAAGGCGGTCATCATCAAGCTCGCGTACCGCCACGGGGTGGATCCACTAACCCTGCTCACGCTGCGCATGCTGATCAGCGCGCCGTTCTTCCTGGCCCACGGGCTGTGGTCCGCCCGTGGCGCGGTCGAGCCGCTCACGATCCCGGACTGGCGCGCAGTGGTGATCCTCGGCCTGATGGGCTACTACCTCGCGAGCCTCTTCGACTTCATCGGGCTGCAGTACATCAGCGCCGCGCTCGAGCGCCTGGTGCTGTTCCTCTATCCCACCTTCGTGCTGCTGCTGGCGGCACTCATCTTCAAGCGCCGGGTGACGCGGCGCGACCTGATGGCGCTGGGACTGTGCTACGGCGGCATCGTGCTGGTACTCGCGAACGATGATCGGCGCCGTGGGGCCGGTGGCGACGATCCTCCTCGGCTATTGGTTCCTCGACGAGGCCATCACCGTGATCCAGCTCGCGGGCGCGGCGCTGGTGCTGGCGGGGGTGCTCGCCATCTCGTTCCAGAAAACGACGGCAAGCTCGTCTGCGTGAACCGCCTTAGTCTCATATAATCCCGCGTCAGCGCCAGCGTCCCAATCCCCGGAGAGAAAACCATGAAGAAGCCCATGCGCGTCGCCGTCACCGGCGCCGCCGGCCAGATCGGCTACAGCCTGCTGTTTCGCATCGCCAGCGGCGAGATGCTCGGACGCGACCAGCCCGTCATCCTGCAGCTGCTCGAGATCCCCGACGAGAAGGCGCAGAAGGCTCTGAAGGGCGTGATGATGGAGCTCGACGACTGCGCCTTTCCGCTGCTGCAATCGATGGTGGGCACTTCCGACGCCAAGGCCGCGTTCAAGGATGTCGACGTGGCGCTGCTGGTGGGCGCGCGGC
>JBKJYC010000349.1:0-3689 GCA_046715885.1 Usitatibacter sp. | reverse complement strand
CCACGCTAGGCCGCTAAGGGGACAGACCCCTGAGCCCACTAAGGGGACAGACCCCTAAGCTCTCTAGAGCTCGACGCGCGACCAGACGGAATAGTCGAGGACCTGGCCCTCGTCATCGACGGCGATGTCGGCCTCGAACGTGCCGGCCTTGTAGCGGAATGCATTCAGCGCCGTTCGCGTGTACGTCTGCACGAGCGGCTGCAGCATGAGCTGCGGGAAGCGCAACCACGCCGCTCGCACCGTGGCCGACGCGCCGATCTCCAGATCGAGGCGGCGAATGGGAAGCAGATTGGTGGAGGGGCTGAAGTTGAGATCGACGTCGTCGCAGCTCGCGACGGCGGGTTGCAGCGCACCGTCCACGGTCCAGTCGCCAGCCGGAGAGCGCACGATGTCGATGGCGATCTCCCGGTCGCCAATCCATCCCGTGACCATGGCGCTCTTCGTCATCCATTCGCGCGTACAGCGGATGTCGTAGTCCAGCCGGCAGGCGACGCCCTCGAACGCGAACACGGCGGTGCCCTCCAGCTGCCGGCCGTCGTGGTGCAGGTCCACTCGCGCGGTCTCGTGGCCTTCGACGTCGTTGCGCTTCCAGATGAGGGGTCGGAACGCCATGGCGGAATCCTCTGGCGGGAAGGCGATCGGTCCATTGTCCGCCAACCCCGCCTACGCGGGGATGGCGGCGCGCGCGGATAGCAGCTTCCCGGCCTGCGCGACAATCCGCTCGACGATCTCGCCGGCCGTCGGCACGTCGTGGATCAGGCTCACGGCCTCCCCGGCGATCACCGCCGCGATGTCGTAGTTGCCCGCCGCCTTGGCCGCGTCGTATTCGGCGGCCACCGCCCCCGCGTGCTGCATCAACTCCACCTCGCGGCCGCCCCAGCGGCGCACCAGGTCGTTGGTGAGGCACCGGCCCGTATACGGCCCCGGCCACACGTTCTGGCGCGTGATGTCGAAGAGGAGCCCGCGCGTCGTGTCGCCGCCCGAGGCGGCGCAGATGCGCCTCTTGCATTCGTCGGGGCCGTCGGCTTCCTGGCTCGCGTAGAAGCGCGTGCCCATGAGCACGCCCGCGGCGCCGAGCGCGATGCTCGCCGCCAACCCTCTCCCGTCCGCGATGCCGCCGGCGGCGACCACCGGCACCCGGCCCGCCGCAAGATCGACGATCGCCGGCACCAGACTCATCGTGCCGCGCGAGCCGCCGTGCCCGCCCGCTTCCGTGCCCTGCGCGACCAGAACATCGGCTCCGGCATCGAGCGCCTCCTTCGCGCCCTCGTCGGTCTGGATCTGGCAGATGAGCAGCGCCCCGCTCGCCTTGATGCGGTGCGCGAAGAGTTTCGGATCACCGAACGAGAGCATGATCGCGCGCGGTTTTGCTTCGAGCGCCACGTCCAGCAGGTGCGGTTGCTTGGCGAGGCTCCAGGTGATGAACCCGACACCGAACGAGGCGCCCGGAGCGAGCGTCGGCATCTTGCGGGTTTCCTGCTCGAGCCACGCCTTGTTTCCGTAGCCGCCGCCGAGGATTCCGAAGCCTCCGGCCTTGCTCACGGCGGCCGTGAGGCGCGCCCCGGCCACCCCGTCCATGGGCCCGAGCAGGATCGGGTGCCTGATTCCCAGGAGTGCGTTCAACGGGCTCGTGACGGCCATGCGGGTCTCCGGGCGTGCTGGTGGACAGTCAGCGTGGACCAGAGCCGGCCGGAGCGCAATCGCGGGAACCGATGAGACAATGAGCCGATCATTCCATCCATGAAGGCCGCGCCCCCTATCGTGAAAGCCGCACCTGAACCCACCCGCAAGTCACAGCTCGACGCATTGCTCCTCAAGCTGCCCGGCGTCGTGAGCAAGAAGATCAATGCCCTCGACGCGTATTTCGTGAACGACCGGATGTTCGCCTGCATCAGCGGCGACGGCGTGGGGCTGCGACTCCCCGCAGCCACGGCAACAGAGATGCAGTTCTCGCGGGAGAACGTGGTCCCGTTCCAGCCGACGGGCGTGAGCGGCACGCGGGAGTGGATCCAGATCAACCGCGCGGACGCGGCGGACTACGAGAAGGACCTCGAGCTCTTCCAGGCGTCGATCGCGTTCGTGAAGGGCGGCCGCTAGCCGCCCGAGGATTACGCGATGAACGACAACATCTCCGTCATTTGTAACGTGTAGCTTCCCTGGGGAACTCTACTCCCCGGACCTCGCTCACACGTACCTGTTGTTCGCAACGCCGGAGATACACATGCAGAAAAAGGAAGTGATCGTTCGCATTGCCTATGGCCTGCACGCGCGTGCCGCTGCCCGCCTCACCATTCTCGCCTCCCGCTTCAAGTCCACGGTGACACTCGTCGCGAACGGGCGACGTGCCGACGCGCGCAGCGTCATCGCCGTGATGATCCTTGCGGCGGGCGTCGGCGCGCGCGTCTACATCGAGACGACGGGGCCGGACGAGGTGGAGGCGATGTCGGCGGTGACGCGCCTGATCGGCTGAAACGCGCAGTCAGCTCGGTCCCGCCAACTCCATCGCCCTCCGGTAGGCGGGCCGCGCCTCGATGCGCTTCATGTACGCGAGGATGTTCGCGTACGGCGTGATGTCGTAGTCGAGGAAATGCCGCATGGTGGTGAAGGGAAAGACCATCATCACGTCCGCGGCGGTGAATTCCTGCCCCGCGAAGAAGGGCCGGTCGGCGAGCTCGGAATCGACGAACGAGAGCATCTGCTTCAGCCGATCGCGCATCCGCGCTTGCACGGGACTCTCCTTGGCCTCTGGAACGCGCGAGAGGACGAGCGCGATCAGCGCCAGCGACATCAGGCTGCCTTCCGCAAAATGCATCCAGTAGATGTAGCGCGCGTATTCCGGCGCCTGGGGCTGCACGGCAAAGCGCCCGCCCCCATGGCGCTGCACGATGTACTCGACGATGGCGCCGGACTCGGCCAGTACGGTGTCACCGTCCCGGATGATCGGCGCCTTGCCGAGGGCGTGCAGCTCTTTCATCGGCTTGGGCGCCGCGCCGTTGGCTTCGCGCGCGAACACCTCGAGCTTGTACTCGAGCCCCAGCTCCTCCATCAGCCAGACGATGCGCTCGGAGCGCGAGGTGCCGAGGTGGTAGATCGTGATCACGGTGAATTCTAGCCTCTCCCTACGTGCGATGGCGAACAGACCAAAGTGAGATGGCCGCGTATCGTCAAGGCTCTGCAGTTGTGAAGGAGATCCCTTGAAATTCAAGAAGACATTGATCGCAGTGATGTGCGCGGCTTCGCTTGGTGCTGTTTCCCTGCCCATGACGGCCAGCGCCGACACGCGCATCTACTTCAACAGCGCACCGCCGGAACCGCGGCATGAGCGCATTCCCGCCGCCCGGAAAGGCTATATCTGGTCCCCGGGATACTGGAACGCCAGGGGCAATCGTCACGTCTGGCAAGCCGGGCACTGGGAGCGCAGCCGCGCCGGCTATCACCGCGTGCATCCGACCTGGGTGCAACGCGACAATCGCTGGCAGCTCGAACGCGGCCGCTGGAACCGTGGCGATCGCGATCGCGACGGCGTCCCCAACGCCTACGACCGCGCGCCGAACAATCCCAGCCGAAGCTAGGCAGCGCCAGGCAGCCAGTCCAGCGCCGCGCGGTCAGCGGCGCTTTTCACGTTCGGGTTCGCGCGAGATCGGGGCCTCGAGCATCCCGGCCGTAACCAGTTGGTTGAAGCCGTTGTT
>JBKJYC010000348.1:0-5229 GCA_046715885.1 Usitatibacter sp. | reverse complement strand
TCTTCATCCTCCTCGAGCCTCGGTCGCACCGCGGCCGCAGCGGGAATCGTCGGTGCGGGCGGTGCGTTCGACGGCGGCGGAGCCTCGCAGGCCTGGGACAGCGCCGCCGGCAGCGGCGAGACCGCGTCCGATTCCTCCTCCGACGCTACCGCGACGGCTTACTGAATGGCGCTGCCGGCCGGCGTGCTCGCGCGGCCGCTCCAGGGCCTGGTCGCGCTGCGCGATGCCCGCGAGCCGATCCACGCACTCATCGCCTCGCTGGCCCCCGGCGGAGCCGAGCGCATCGTGCTCGAGTGGCTCGCCGCGGAGGCTGCGCGCGGCCGCGAGGTCGAGCTTGCGGTCCTCCATGGGCGCCGCAACGCGCTGGCACTTCCGGACGGCATCGTCCTGAGACAGAGGGGCCGGGAGGAACCGGAGGCGTTCCTTGCGACCCTCGCCCGCGACTGGTGCTCGGCTCGCGCGCCGGTTTCGACCCACCTCATCGCCGACGCGCATCTGGCCATCCTCTGGAGCGGTGGTGTCCGTACGGTGCCCGTGGTGCACAACTCCCGCGAGGGCTGGCGCAATGAGGCCTGCGCCTGGGAAGCACGGCACGTTCCCGGCGTGTTCGCCTGCGCGGAGGCGGTGCGCGCGCAACTGGTGGAATCCGGATGCAGCATCCCGATCGTCGCGCTCCGTCATCGCCCTCGCGTGGGCGCGGCCGCGTTCGACGCCGATGTGAGGCGCGAGGTGCGCTCGGAGCTGGGCATCGCGCCCGGCACTTTCCTCGTCGGCGCCATCGGCGCGTTCAAGGCGCAGAAGGACTACCCACGTGCCGTCGAGGTGCTGGCGAGCGTGTGCGCGCGCCGCGATGCGGCGATGGTCATCCTCGGCGGCGTCCTCGATCGCGCCGGCCTGCCGGAGCTCGACCGCGTGATGGACACGGCCCTGGCGCTCGGCGTCGCCGGCCGCCTGCGGCTGCCGGGCTTCGTGCCCGAAGTGGCCCCGTACCTCGCGGCGTGCGACGCGTTGCTGAACGTGAGCCGTTTCGAAGGCCTGTCGATGGCGGTGCAGGAAGCGCTCGCCGCGGGACTCGCGGTCGTGGCCACGGACGTCGGAGGACAGCGCGAGATCGCCCATCCAGCCCTCGAGCTCCTCGAAGCCGCGGCGCCGCCCGAGTCGTTCGCCGTCCGGCTCGCACGCCATCCGGTCCGCGATGCGCTCTCGCCCAACAGACCCACGGTCGAACGCGCGCCGCGGGCCTGGTCGCTAACGCTCGCCTGGCGCGAGCGCCACGCTTCGCGCTGCGACACGCTCTTCGTGACGGCGAACCTGAGCGCCGGTGGCGCGCAGCGTTCGCTGGTGAATCTCTGCGCGCAGCTCGCGCGCGGCCACGCATTCGCGGTCGGCGTGTGCGGCGAGAGCACGCACGCGGAATTCGCCGGCGAATTGCGCGCGATCGGCGTGGATATCTTCCGGCCCAGCGAGGAACGCGACGACGTCGCCATTGCCGAGTCGCTTCTGGCCCATGCGAACGCGCGCGGCGTGCGCACGCTGTGTTTCTGGAACGTCGCCCCGGGCGTGAAGCTCCTGCTCGCCAAGTTCGCGCCGGCGCGGATGCGCATCGTCGACGTGAGCCCGGGGGCCTACGCCTTCGAGGAGCTCGAGGTGGCGAGTCCGTTCGCCGACGCGATCGCCTTCGCGGCCGGGGACTACTACGCCCGCCTGGATGCGCTGGTGCTCAAATACGCCGCGCCGGTGCACCCGCCGTGCCGGCGCGTCGAGGTGATTCCCAACGGCATTGCGCTTCGCGCGGTGCGCTGCCCGATGCCCAGCCATCCCCGGTTCCTGGTGAGCGGGCGCATCGCGGCCAGCAAGCGGCTGGAAACCGTGGTCGAAGCGTTCGCTCGTGTCTGGAGCCGCCACCCGGCCGCCGCGCTGCACCTCGTCGGCGCGGTCGAGGAACGCCACGCGGCGTACGCCGAGGAGCTGCAGGCCCGGGCCGGCGCGATGCCCGTGCACTTTCGCGGCCCCGGAGCGCATCTGCGCCACCTGGACGAGCCGTGGACAGCCACCGTGGTGCTGGGCACGCACCAGGGATCGCCGAACGCCGTCCTGGAAGCGATGGCCGCCGGCATCCCCGTGATAGCCAACGACAGCGGCGGCACGAGCGAACTGGTCACCGACGGCGAGACCGGTTGGCTGTTGCGCGAGGACGCCTGTGCCGCGGAGCTTCACCGTGCGCTGGAGGATGTCCTCGCCCGGCCGGAGGAGGCGCGCGCGCGTTCCGTGCGCGCGCTGGAGCGGGTGCGCACGCGCTTCACGCTCGAGGCGATGGCGGAGCGTTACCTGCACGTGCTCGGTGGGGAAGAGGCGTCCGGCCATGCGAAAATGGCGCCATGGATTTCCGCTACTGCCCCCGCTGCGCCTCGGCCCTCGTCGAGCGCGCCATCGCCGATGACGGCCATTCCGTAAACCGGCCCGCGTGTCCCGCCGAGTCCTGCGGCTTCATCCACTGGAGCAACCCCGTCCCCGCCGTGGGCGTGCTGGTCGAGCACGAGGGCGAAATGGTCCTCGCGCGCGGACGCGGCTGGCCCGAGGGCTGGTTCGCCCTCGTCGCCGGATATCTCGAGGCGCGCGAGGACCCGAAGGCGGGCGTGGCCCGCGAGGTGCGCGAGGAATTGGGGCTCGAGGTCGTGGAGGCGCACCTCATCGGCAACTACATCTTCGAGCGCAAGAACGAGGTGATGCTCTGCTACCACGGCGCGGGACGATCCGCCTTTCCGAGGAGCTGCTGGAGTACAGGCGCTACAAGCCCGCGGAACTGCGCCCCTGGGGCCGCGCCACCGGCCTTGCCGTCGCGGACTGGATGCGCGCTCGCAACCTCGACATCGTCTGGGACGAGCGCGCGCCGCTGCAGGCCGTGCAGCCGCAGCCCGCCAAGGCCTGAGCATGGGCATGGGCACCAACCGGGAGCGCATCGCGACCTACCTGCGCACCGCGGGGCTGGAATCGCTGGTCGGGCGCGAGGCTTCGGTGGAGCGCGCCATCCTCGACCTGATGGAAGCGATGACCGAGAAGGTCCCGCAGCGCGATCCCAACACGCTCTACACCTACCCGGTGCCGATGCTCACCGAGGACGGCACCTGCTCCATCGTGGACCAGCTGGCTCCCATGCCCTACGACCTCTCGGCGATCCTCGGCGGCCGCAGCGACCAGACCTCGCGCAGGCTGGCGCTGCTGGAGCGCCTGGTCGAGCGCGTGCGGGAAACCATCGGCGCGGACTGGGTCGGTGTCTACCAGCGCCGCGCGAACGCGCGGGGCGAGCCGGTCCTGGTGAAGCTCGCGTACGTGGGACGCCCCAGCCGCGCGGAATTTCCCCTCTCCGCCGAGTTCGCCGAGAAGAGCACCAATGCGACGGTCGGCCTCACGGGGCGCGCCACCGTGATCGACGACGTCGCGAAGCACGTCGAGGCGGGCGGCGGGTTCTATGTCTGCGACGACGGCGTGCAATCCGAGGCCTGCGTGCCCATCCTCGACGCGGCGCGCGAGGTGGCCGGCATCGTGGACGTCGAGGCGAAGCCCCGCGCCTTCTTCGGCGCCGAGCGCAACGCAGTGATCGCGGCGCTGGCGCTGGTGGCGAGCGCCGTGATGCCGTGAGCGGCGCGGCTCCGGCGCAGTTCCAGCCGCGCGGGCTGCGACCGCACGCCCTTCACGACCGGGGGGTCACGAACGCCTTCTTGCCGTCGCGCCAGCGGCGCTCGGCTTTCGGATTCTCGAGTGCTTCGAGCAGCGCGGCGTTGAGGTCATAGGCGTCGGCGTCCAGGCCCGCCTCGCGCGCGGCATTCACCGCCTGCGCGATGATGACCGCGGCGTTGTGGCCCACGGCGGCGTGCTCCGGGCTTCCGATCGTGTCGTCCGCGGGATCGGCATAGGAGGCCTCGCAAGTCGCAAGGCGCGTCGAGTGGAACTTGCGGCACTGCCCGGGCCGCGCGTCATACGCGGAGCAGGCGCCATTCGCGTCGAGGAGGGCGCAGCCGAGGTTCGTGCGCTTGCGCGCCTCGGCGCCCAGTTCCGCCGACCTTGCGACGTTGGCGCGCAATCGCGCGCGCAGCGCCTCGAGGCGCTCGGGTGCGAAGTGCCGCCGCACCCACGCCGCGAGGGCGAACGCCTCGTAGGGCTGGAGCTGGACCCGGAGGTAGCAGCAATAGCTGCAGCCGGACCTGCACGCGATGCTCACCGCGTGGGCCTGCACACTCGCCTCGATGATCGCGTCCAGCCGCCGGTGGAAGGTGACGACCGCGGCGGCGAGCTTCTTGGGCTCGCGTGCGCCCGAGCACGCCGCCCGGGCTTGCGCACCCCAGTCGGAAGACTCGGGCACGGTTCTACTTCTTCGGCGGCATCATGTCCGTGATCGATCCCTCGGCGATCTCCGCCGTGAAGAAGACGGTCTCGGACAGCGTCGGATGCGGATGGATGGTGAGCCCGATGTCTTCGGCGTCCGCGCCCATCTCGAGCGCCAATACCGTCTCGGCGATGAGCTCGCCCGCGTTGATGCCGACGATGTGCGCGCCGAGGATGCGCTTCGTGCCCTTCTCGTAGAGGACTTTGGTGAGGCCTTCCTCGCGCCCCATGCCCAGCGCGCGGCCGCTCGCGGCCCACGGGAACACTGCCTTGTCGTACTCGATGCCCCGGGCCTTCGCGTCGGATTCGCTGAGGCCCATCCAGGCGATCTCGGGATCGGTATAGGCGACGCTGGGGATGGTGCGCGCTTCCCACACGTGGTGGCTCATGCCCGCGATCACTTCGGCCGCGAGCTTGCCCTCGTGGGTGGCCTTGTGCGCGAGCATGGGCTCGCCGACGATGTCGCCGATGGCGTAGATATGGCCCACGTTGGTGCGCATCTGGTTGTCCACGGGAATCCAGCCTTGATCGTTCACGTTCACCCCGGCCTTCTCGGCGCCGATCGCCTTGCCGTTCGGGCGCCGGCCGACCGAGATCAGCACGCGGTCGTAGAGCTCGGGCGCGGGGGCGGGTGACGAACCGTCGGCGCTCTCGAAGGTGGCCTTCAGGCCCACGCTGGTCGACTCGAGCTTCGCGACCTTGGTCTTCAACAGGATCTTCTCGTAGCGCTTCTCGATGCGCCGCGCCAGCGGCTTCACGATGTCCGGGTCCGCCGACGGGATGAGGCGATCGAGGAACTCGACCACGCTCACCTTCGAGCCCAGCGCGTCGTACACCGTCGCCATC
>JBKJYC010000347.1:0-6961 GCA_046715885.1 Usitatibacter sp. | reverse complement strand
CGACAACGGCCGGCTCGAGCAGGGCGGCGACCGCGTGATAATCGAAGGCAACGTCCTGGTGGTGCGCGCGGCGGACGAGAAATACGGCGCATCCCGGCTCACGACGCAGTCCCTGACCGTGCTTCCGGAAACCGGCATCGCCCGCACGAATAGCGAGGTAACCCTGGTGAACGACTCCGGCCAGATGGTCGGCAAGCGCATGGAGATCAACAACAAGTCGCGCACGATGGAGCTCGAAAGCGTGCGTGGCACGTTCAGGCCGAAGCGCTGATGCGCGCTTGCGCCT
This sequence comes from Usitatibacter sp., assembly GCA_046715885.1. Lineage (GTDB taxonomy): Bacteria > Pseudomonadota > Gammaproteobacteria > Burkholderiales > Usitatibacteraceae > Usitatibacter. The sequence goes on along the minus strand of JBKJYC010000347.1, from coordinate 6,675 downwards.
TGACCATCTTCATGTTGGTGGCCGCGGTCCCGGCCATGGCCGAGCGTGCGGACCGCGAGAAGGAGATCGTGGGCGTCGCCGATCGCAGCGTGGTCGACGACGCGAAGAAGGTGCTCACCCTCGAGGGAAACGTGGTGGTCACGCAGGGCACCATGCGTATCACTTCATCGAGGGTGACGGTGCAGGAAGACGCGCAGAAGAACAAGCTGTACATCGCGAGCGGCGCCCCGGTCACGTTCCGGCAGAAGCGCGACAACGTCGATGAATGGGTCGACGGCCAGGCGCAACGCGCCGAGTTCGACGAGAAGAACGATGTGATCAAGCTCTTCGAGCGTGCGCGCGTCAAGAGCGGCGCCAACGAGCTGACGGGCGACTTCATCTCCTACGACATGAAGCGCGAGGTCGCCGAGGTCGCGGGCGCGCCGCCGGGCAAGACGCCGCCCGCCAACGCCGGGCGCGTGAAGGTTATCATCCTGCCGCCCAAGAGGGCGCCCGAGGCCGAGGACAGGAAGCCCGCGCCCGCGCCGGCGCTGAATCTCAAGAGCGACCCGGGCAAGAGCTGATGGCCGCGACCCCCATCGCCGCCCCGCACCTCACGCTGGTCAAGCCCGAGCCGCAGAGCTCAATGCTGCGCGCGCAGGGCCTGCGCAAGCGTTATCGCAAGCGCACCGTCGTCTCCGACGTCTCGATCACGGTCGAGAGCGGCGAGGTGGTGGGCCTGCTCGGCCCGAACGGCGCCGGCAAGACCACGTGTTTCTACATGATCCTGGGCCTGGTGCCGATCGACGCGGGCCAGGTCACGCTCGACGGCCAGGACATGACGCACCTGCCGATCTACAAGCGCTCGCGCCTGGGTGTCTCGTACCTGCCGCAGGAAGCGTCGATCTTCAGGAAGCTCACGGTCGAGCAGAACATCCGCGCCGTGCTCGAGCTCCAGGGCCACGAGGAGGAGGACGTCGCCACGCGCCTGGAGGCGCTGCTGGACGACCTGCATATCGGCCACCTTCGCTCGAGCCCTGCCATCTCGCTCTCGGGCGGCGAGAGGAGGCGCGTGGAGATCGCGCGCGCCCTGGCGAGCAATCCGCGCTTCATCCTGCTCGACGAGCCCTTCGCCGGCGTCGACCCGATCGCGGTCCTGGACATCCAGCAGATCATCCGGTTCCTCAAGGACCGCGGCATCGGCGTGCTCATCACGGACCACAACGTCCGCGAGACGCTCGGCATCTGCGACCACGCCTACATCATCAACCAGGGGACGGTCCTCGCCTTCGGGAAGCCGGAGGAAATCATCTACAATGAATCGGTCCGAAAGGTCTATCTCGGGGAGAATTTCCGCCTTTAGCGGACGTCACACTCCTGCGATACTTTCGACGTCATGAAACACAGCCTCCAGCTCAAGCTATCCCAGCATCTCACCCTCACGCCGCAGTTGCAGCAGTCGATCCGCTTGCTGCAGCTCTCGACGGTGGAGCTGAACCAGGAGCTCGAGCGCTACCTCGCCGAGAACCCGCTGCTCGAGCGCGCCGACCTGGGCTCGCACGACGAGGCGGGCGCGCCCCACGACGAGGGCGTCACCGCCGAGCCGCAGGCGCAGCCCGCCACGGAGCACACGCAGGAAGGAACCGACGAGCGGGCCGACCGCGGCGACGAGATGCCGGTGCCCGGCGACGAGATGGGCGGCCCCTCGCGCCGCGACGACGACCGCGAGGATTTCACGCAGTTCGCCGCCGCCGAGCCCACGCTCCACGACCACCTCACGCAGCAGCTCTCCCTCACCGCGCTCACCGAGCGCGACAAGCGCGTGGCGGCCCTGATCATCGGCAGCCTCGACGAGGACGGCTACCTCAAGCCCTCGCCCGAGGAGCTGCACGAGATGGCGCGCGGCGAGATCGAGGAGCTCGAGCCCGAGGACATCGCCATCGCCCTGCGCCACGTGCAGAACATGGAGCCTTCGGGCGTGGGCGCGCGCGACGTGAGCGAGTGCCTCACGCTGCAGCTGCGCACGCTGCCGGAATCAACGCCGTTCCGGGCGCAGGCCATGGAGCTCGCCTCCAAGCACCTGGATGTGCTGGCGGCGCGCGACTTCAACCGGCTGAAGAGACTTCTCGGAGTGGACGAGGACGAGCTGCGCGAGATCCGCCAGCTGATCCTCTCGCTGGACCCGAAGCCGGGGCGCCAGTACGGCATGGGCGACATCCGCTACGTGGTGCCCGATGTCGTGGTGCGGCGCGTGGCCGGGCGCTGGATCGCCTCGCTCAACCGCGACGCCATGCCGCGGCTTCGCATCAACAAGATGTACGCCGACATCCTGCAGTCCTCGCGCGACAACGGCGCCAAGCACATGGCCGGGCAGCTGCAGGAGGCGCGCTGGCTGATCAAGAACGTGCAGCAGCGTTTCGACACGATCCTGCGCGTGACCCAGGCCATCGTCGACCGCCAGAAGAATTTCTTCGAGCATGGCGAGGTCGCGATGCGCCCGCTGGTGCTGCGCGAGATCGCGGAGGCGGTCGGGCTGCACGAGTCGACCATCTCGCGCGTGACCACGCAGAAGTACATGCTGACGGCGCGCGGCATCTTCGAGCTGAAGTACTTCTTTGGCAGCCACGTGTCCACCGACACCGGGGGTGCCTGCTCGGCCACCGCCATCCGCGCGCTGATCAAGCAGCTGGTGGCCGCCGAGGACGGCAGGAAGCCCCTCTCGGACCACCGGATTTCCGACATCCTTGCCCAGCAGGGCATCCAGGTCGCCCGGCGCACCGTAGCAAAGTATCGCGAGGCGATGCACATCCAGCCCGCGAACCTCCGCAAGTCGATTTGACGAGCCGTCCAACCGCAAAGGAGCCTCGATGAACCTGCAGCTCACCGGCCACCACGTCGAGATCACCCCCGCGATCCGCCAGTACGTCACTTCCAAGCTGGAGCGGATCAACCGGCATTTCGACCACGTGATCGACGTGAACGTGGTGATGACGGTCGAGAAGCTCGACCAGAAGATCGAGGCCAACGTGCACCTGTCGGGCAAGGACATCCACGTCGAGTGCCACGAGGAGGACATGTACGCGGCGATCGACGGGCTGATGGACAAGCTGGACCGCCAGATCGTGAAGCACAAGGAAAAATTCAAGTCGAACAACAAGCACAATCCGGGCAGCATCAAGCAGATCGGCGAAGGCTGATCCGCCGCCGCCCGCGAAGCGCATGAACTTCGTCGCCAAGATCCTCCCCGCGAACCACGTCCTGCTCAGCCTGGACGCGACCAGCAAGAAGCGCCTTTTCGAGCAGGTGGGGCTTCTGTTCGAGAACTCGCGCCAGATCCCGCGCGCGCGCGTCTTCGACAGCCTGTTCGAGCGCGAGAAGCTGGGCTCCACGGCCCTGGGCTGCGGCGTGGCGATTCCGCACGGACGCACCAAGGCGTTGCGCGAGCCGGTGTGCGCCTTCGTGAAGACCGCGACACCGATCCCCTTCGAAGCGCCCGACGGCCAGCCCGTGCGCCTCGTCTTCGCGATGCTCGTGCCCGAGCACGCCACGGAAGCGCACCTGCAGATACTCTCGGAGCTGGCGCAGATGTTCAGCGACCCGGACTTCCGCGACGCGCTCCTCGCGACCGACGATCCGCTAGCGGCCCACCGGATGATCACCGGCTGGTCGCCCTATGCCCCGGCTCAGCGTTCAGCAGCTGTTTGACGACCGGCGCGAGCGCCTCGGCCTCGTGTGGGTCGCGGGCGCCGCGGGATCCGCGCGCGAGATCACCGGCGAGATGCTCTTGCGCCCCGGCGTGGGCCTGATCGGCCATTTGAATCTCATCCACCCGCTGATGGTGCAGGTGCTCGGCACGAGCGAGATCGAGTACCTCGATTCCGTCGATCCCGCGGCCCGCGAGCAGACCGCGATGCGCATCGTCGGTGGCGAGACCGTCGTGGTGATCGTATGCGACTCGGTTCCCGTGCCGTCCGTGCTCGAGCATGCGGCCGCCCACGTTGCCACGCCGCTCTTCGGCTCGCCGGTGCCGAGCCAGCAGGTGGTGAATGTGCTGCGGCCCTACCTGCAGCAGGAGCTGGGCTCCATCACGACGCTGCACGGCGTTTTCCTCGACGTGCTGGAGATCGGCGTGCTGATCACGGGGGACTCCTCCATCGGCAAGAGCGAGCTGGCGCTCGAGCTCATCTCGCGCGGCCACGGCCTGGTCGCCGACGACGCGGTGGAGCTGCAGCAGATAGGCCCCGAGACCATCTCGGGACGCTGCCCGCCGATGTTGCGCGACTTCCTCGAAGTGCGCGGCCTGGGCGTGCTCAACATCCGCTCCATCTTCGGCGAGACGGCGGTGCGTCCGCGCAAGACCTTGCGCCTCATCGTGAACCTGGAGAGCCCGGCGAACGGCAACATGGAGCGCGACCGTCTCTCGACACGCGCGGGCACCCAGGCGATCCTCGGGGTGGAGGTCCCCACGGTGAATCTCGCGGTCGCACCCGGGCGCAACCTCGCGGTGCTGGTGGAAGCGGCGGTCCGCAACCACATCCTGCTCACCCGCGGCATCGATTCGACGCGCGATTTCATCGAGCGCCAAGCCGCGGTCATGCGCGACGAGGCCTTGGCGCAGAAGCGCGAAGAGGCCGACTGAGATGCGCTTGGTCCTGCTCTCGGGCGTTTCGGGCTCGGGCAAGAGCGTGGCGCTGAAGGCCCTCGAGGACGCCGGCTTCTTCTGCATCGACAACCTGCCCGCGGGCATGATCCACGACCTGGTGGCCTCGAGGACCGAGCCGAAGGTCGCCATCAGCGCCGATGCGCGCAGCCCGGAGACGCTCGCCCAGCTGCCGGCGATCGTGGCCAAGGAGCGCGCCCGCGGCAACGAGGTCGAGGTGATCTTCCTCGACGCCACCGACGAGAGCCTGGTGCGGCGCTTTTCCGAGACGCGGCGCCCGCATCCGCTCGCGCACGGGCGCCCCATCGGGGAGGCGATCGCGGAGGAGCGCAAGCTGCTCGAGGATGTGGCCGAGATCGGCCAGCGCATCGATACGAGCGTGATCACGCCCTCGCAGCTGCGCGGCTGGATCCAGGACCTCGTGGTCGCGGAGCGCACCCGGCTTTCGCTGGTGTTCACGTCCTTCGGCTTCAAGGGCGGGGTGCCGCTCGACGCCGATTTCGTGTTCGACGTGCGCTTCCTCCCCAATCCGCACTACGACCCGAAGCTGCGGCCCCTCACCGGCGCGGATCCGGAGGTGATCGACTACCTCGAGCGCGAGACCGAGTCCGGCGTGGTGGTCGAGGACATCCAGCGCTTCCTGCAGCGCTGGCTGCCCAAGTTCGTGCTCGACCAGAGGGCGTCGCTCACGGTGGCGATCGGCTGCACCGGCGGCAAGCACCGCTCGGTGTACGTCGCGGGCCAGCTCGCCGAGCGCTTCGGCGCGGACTTCGACGTGATCCTGCGGCACCGCGACGTGTGGAAGGTATAGGCGCGAGGCACGAGGCGCGAAATGAAAGGCGCGAGGCACGAGGCGCGAGGCACGAGATGCTCATCTTGAATCTGTTGTCGGCCGGCAAGAAGCGCGAGACCGCGCCGATCTTCCCGCTCGCCACCGTGCTGTTCCCCGGCGCCCTGCTGCCGCTGCGCATCTTCGAGACGCGCTACATGGACATGGCCAAGGCGTGCCTGAAGGATGGCAGCGCCTTCGGCGTGTGCCTGATCAAGGAAGGCGTGGAGGTGGGAACGCCCGCGGTGCCGGAGGGCGTCGGGTGCCTCGCGCGCATCGCGGAGGCGGACATGGAGGAGCTCGGCATCCTCAAGGTGAAGGCCGAGGGGCTCGAACGCTTTCGCATCCTCTCCACCGAGACCACGCCGCAGGGATTGATCGTCGGCGAGGTCGAGCGCCTGGGCCCCGAGGAGGTCGGGGACACGCCGGGGCTCGGGGAGTGCGCGGACTTCCTGAGGAAGGCCATCATCGGCATCGGCGAGGAGCGCTTCGGCACGCCGCTGCGCTTCGAGGACCCGAGCTGGGTCAGCTTCCGCCTCGCCGAGGTCCTCCCGCTGAGGAACGACGTGAAGCAGAAGCTCCTGGAGCTGCGCGACGCTTCGGTACGCCTCGCGATCCTGCACCGCTTCCTGCGCCAGCAGAAGTTGATCGGCTGAGGCCGAGCAACAGTTTCTTCACCGGCGCCGGCAGCGCCGCACCGGCGACCTCGGAAAGCGGCAACCACACATTAGGCACGTTAGGGGACAGACCCCTTAGTGAGCCAAGGGGTCCGTCCCCTAACGAGTGCGGATTTTCGATCAGCCACGGCGTGACTTCGAGGGTGAAATGGGTGAAGGCGTGTTCGAATGGCTCGAGCGCGACCGCGCCCGGGATCTGCTCCGCGGGATCGGCCTCGGGCAGCGACCACAGCCCGCCCCAGATGCCCGGCGACGGACGCTTCTCCACCATCACTTCGCCCCTCGAGACCACCACCAGCATCGCGGTCCGGCGGCGCTTGCGCGCGGCGCGGCGCTTCCTTCCCGGCAGCTCTTCCATGCGCCGCTCGTTCACCGCGATGCAGTCGATGCTCACCGGACAGCCTTCGCAGAGCGGCTTGCGGGCCAGGCAGACGGTCGCTCCCAGGTCCATGAGGCCCTGCGTGTAAGCCGGAATGGCGCGCCGCGGAAGGCGCGATTCCGCCGAGCCCCAAAGCCGGGCCAGCACCGCG
>JBKJYC010000346.1:0-5390 GCA_046715885.1 Usitatibacter sp. | reverse complement strand
CCGTCAACTACCACTTCGGCTCGAAGGAAGACCTCTTCGAAGCCGTGCTCACCCGCCGCCTGGATCCCATGAACCAGGAGCGGATCGCGTTGCTCGCCCGCCTGGAGCGGGAAGCCGGCGGCAAGGCGGTGACGTGCGAGAAGCTGATTGCCGCCATGTTGATTCCCGCGCTCAAGCTCGCGCGCGACGAGAAGCGCGGCGGCAAGAACTTCCTGCGCCTCGTGGGGCGTGCCTATGCCGATCCCGCGCCTTTCATCCGCCACTTCCTCTCGGCGCAATACGCGGAGATGATCGGACGCTATAAGGAGGCCTTCGGCCGGGCGCTTCCGCACCTTGCAAAACAGGAGCTCACCTGGCGGCTGCACTTCGTCATGGGCGCGCTTTCGTACACGCTGGCCGGCACCGACGCCCTCAAGCTGTTCGCGCTGGTGACGGCCACCGACAAGGACAACGACGAGCTGCTGCTGCAGCGCCTGGCGCCCTTCCTGGTCGCGGGCCTCAAGGCTCCGCTCGGGGACGTGCGCAAGCTCGAGCTGGTCTCGGGCAACTGAAGGGAGATTCCCATGGTTCCTGTGCTCGCAACGATCGCCGCGGTCCTCGCGGCCGGATGGCTCCTCGCGTACCACCGCGCCAACGGTGTCGTCTGGACGCTCGCCTTCGCCGCAGGCGCGGCCTGGCTCACCTGGTTCGCGGCCACGCCGATCGCGACCCTCGCCGTCGCATGGGCGCTGGTCGCCGTCTTCGGCGCGCTCTCGATCGTGAGGCCGCTGCGCCGCGCGCTCGTCACCGGCCCGCTCTTCGGCCTCTACAAGAAGATCCTGCCGCAGGTGTCGCAGACCGAGCAGGAAGCGCTCGACGCCGGCAGCATCTGGTGGGACGCGGACCTGTTCAGCGGCAAGCCCGATTGGTCGAAGATGCTCGCCTACCCCGCGCCGCGGCTCACGGCCGAGGAGCAGGCGTTCATCGACGGGCCGGTCGAGGAGCTCTGCGGGATGCTGAGCGAGTGGGACATCACCCACAACCGCATGGACCTGCCGCCCGAGGTGTGGAAGTTCATCCGCGAGCGCGGCTTCCTCGCGATGATCATCCCCAAATCCTACGGCGGCATGGGCTTCTCGGCATTCGCGCACTCGGAGATCGTCACCAAGATCTCGACGCGCAGCGGCACCGCCGCGGTGACCGTGATGGTGCCCAATTCCCTGGGCCCCGCGGAGCTGCTGATCCACTACGGCACCGAAGAGCAGAAGAACCACTACCTGCCGCGTCTCGCGAAGGGCCTCGAGATTCCCTGCTTCGCGCTCACCAATCCCGAGGCCGGCTCCGACGCCGGCGCGATTCCCGACACCGGCATCGTCTGCAAGGGGATGCACGAGGGCAAGGAGGTGCTCGGCATCCGCCTCACCTGGGAGAAGCGCTACATCACGCTCGCCCCGGTGGCGACGATCCTGGGCCTCGCTTTCAAGCTCTTCGATCCCGACAAGCTGATCGGCGAGGTGGAAGACATCGGCATCACGCTGGCGCTGGTGCCCACCGGCCACAAGGGCGTGAACATCGGTCGGCGCCACATCCCGCTCAACAGCGCGTTCATGAACGGGCCGACGACGGGCAAGGACGTCTTCATCCCCATGGACTGGGTGATCGGCGGCAAGGGCCAGGCGGGAAACGGCTGGCGCATGCTGGTCGAGTGCCTCGCCGCGGGGCGCGCGATCTCGCTGCCGTCGATGTCGATGGCGGCGGGCAAGCTCCTGACGCGCGCCACCGGCGCTTACGCGCGCGTGCGTTCGCAATTCAAGACGCCCATTGGCAAATTCGAGGGCATCGAGGAGGCGCTGGCGCGCATCGGCGGCAACACCTACATGATGGACGGCACCCGCCGCATGACCATGGCGGCGCTCGACATGGGCGAGAAGCCCTCGGTCGTCTCGGCCATCTGCAAGTACCACATGACCGAGCGCATGCGCCTGGTGGTGAACGAGGCGATGGACGTGCACGGCGGCAAGGGCATCATGATGGGGCCCAACAATTACCTCGGGCACGCCTACCAGAACGTCCCGATCGCGATCACGGTCGAGGGCGCCAACATCCTCACGCGCTCGTTGATCATCTTTGGGCAAGGAGCCATCCGCTGCCATCCGTTCGTGCTGAAGGAGATCCGCGCCGCGGGCGAGAACAACCTGCGGGCGTTCGACCTGGCGCTCTTCGGGCACTTCTCCTTCACGCTCTCCAACGCGGCACGCTCGCTGTGGCTCGGGCTCACCGGCGGCAAGGGCGTGGCCGTGCCCGGCGCGCCGGAGACGAAGCGCTACCTGCAGATGATGACGCGCTTCTCCTCTGCGTTCGCGCTGCTGGCCGACGTCTCGATGTTCGTGATCGGCGGCAGCCTGAAGAGGAAGGAGATGATCTCCGGGCGCCTGGGCGACATCCTGTCGATGCTCTACATGGCCTCGGCGACGGTGAAGCGCTTCCATGACGAGGGCCGGCAGACGGACGACCTGCCGCTGCTCACCTGGAGCGTGAACGAAAGCTTCTTCAAGATGCAGGTCGCCATGGACGGCGTGCTCGCGAACTTTCCCAACCGCTTCATCGCCGCGATCCTGCGCTTCCTGGTGTTCCCGAAGGGGCTCACGCTGAACGCGCCGTACGACAAATGGGGTGCCCGCGTGGCGCGGATCATGATCACCCCGGGTGCCGCGCGCGACCGTCTGACCGCGGGCGCCTACGTCCCGCGCCGGGAGGACGACGTGATCGGGTGCCTCGAGCTGGCGATGGAAGCGGTGATCAAGGCCGAGCCCATCGAGGCCCGGCTGCGCGCCGCGCAGAAGGAAGGCAAGCTGCCGCAGCGCACGCTCGCCGAGCGCCGCCTCGCCGCCCTGAACCAGGCGCTGGTCACGAAGGAAGACTACGAGCACCTGCTCTACACCGACCGCCTGCGCCGCGAGGTGATCCGGGTCGACGACCATCCGTTCGACCTCTCGCGCCACTCCACGGAGGAATCATGGCAGCCGCAGAAAGCCAGCGCGTCTATGTAGCCGACGGCGCGCGCACCCCTTTCCTGCGCGCGAAGACCGGCCTCGGGCCCTTCACCGGCTCGGACCTCGCCGTCGCCGCGGCGCGCCCGCTGGTGGCGCGCCAGCCCTTCGAGGCCACCGCGTTCGACGAGGTGATCGTGGGCGCGGCCATGCCCTCGGCCGACGAGGCCAACATCGGTCGCGTCGTCTCGCTGCGCATCGGCTGCGGCGAGAAGGTCCCGGCGTGGACGGTGATGCGCAATTGCGCCTCGGGCCTGCAGGCCATCGACAGCGCCTACCTGAACATCATCGCCGGGCGCTCGAGCCTGGTGCTCGCGGGCGGCACCGATGCGATGAGCCACGCGCCGTTGCTCTACGGGCCGGTGATGGTGAACTGGCTCGCGCAGTGGTATGCGGCGAAGTCCATCGGCCGGAAGGCCGCGCTCGCCACGCGCTTCAAGCTCTCCCAGCTGGCCCCGGTGATCGCGATCCTGCGCGGGCTCACCGACCCGGTGGTGAAGCTCTCGATGGGATCCACCGCGGAGATCGTGGCGAAGCGCTTCGGCATCGACCGCCGCATGATGGACGAATTCGCGGTCGAGTCGCACCGGCGGCTGGCCTACGCGCAGGACAACGGCAACCTGAAGGAGATCGAGCCCCTCTACGGCTCCGATGGCACGGTGTACGCGGCCGACGACGGGCTGAGGCGCGATTCCAGCGTCGAGAAGCTGGCGAAGTTGAAGCCGGTGTTCGACCGCACGTACGGCAACGTCACCGCCGGCAACAGCTCGCAGATAACCGACGGCGCGGCCATGCTGGTCGTGGCGTCCGGCGATGTCGTGCGCGAATACGGCTTGAAGCCGCTCGGGCGCATCGTCGATTCCCAGTGGGGCGCGCTCGATCCCGCCGAGATGGGCCTGGGCCCGGTGCACGCGATCACGCCGATGCTCGCGCGCAACCACTTGAAGTGGGACGACATCGACGCCGCCGAGATCAACGAGGCCTTCGCCGGCCAGGTGCTGGGTTGTGTTGCGGCCTTCGACGATGCGGCCTACATGAAAGAGCATTTCGGCACCGAGGTCGGAAAGCTCGACCGCGCCAAGCTCAACGTGGACGGCGGCGCTATCGCACTGGGTCATCCCATCGGCGCCTCCGGCGCGCGAGTCGTCCTGCATGCGCTGAAGGTGCTCGAGCGCACCGGCGGCAAGCGCGCCGTCGCGTCGCTGTGCATCGGCGGCGGGCAGGGCGGCGCGATGCTGCTCGAGCGGGCGTGAGGTGAACGCCACCGCGCAGGCGGCGCTCATCGCCGGCGGGATCTTCCACCTGGCGCTCGCCGCCTTCCACATGGCCTTCTGGAAGATGTTTCGCTGGAGGGACGAGCTCCCCCGCCTGGGAGCGATCAACCGCGCGGTGATGCAGATCCTCAATGTGCGCATCACCTACCTGTTCATCGCGTTCGCCGCGCTCTCCTTCATCTTTCCGGAGGAGCTGGCGGGAACGCCGCTGGGGCGCTCGCTGCTGATCGTGATCGCGCTCTTCTGGGCCATGCGCGCCGCCGAACAAGTGGTTTTCTTCGGGCTGCGCAATCGCAGGTCGCTGGCCTTGTTCGTGCTGTGCCTGGCAGGCGCCTCGCTCTACGCCCTGCCCGTACTCGTGCGCTAGCGATGTCGCAGGGATTCCTTTCACGGCTGGCGTTCGGCCCGCGCGGTGTGCGCTGGCTGCTGAACCTCTGGCCGCCTTTCCGAGGCATGGGCGTGACGGTGCGCGATATCGCGCCCGATTTCCGGCGCGCGCGCGTGGAGCCGCGCATGCGCCTTCTCAACCGCAACTGCGTCGGCACGCATTTCGGCGGGAGGTTCGAGCCCACCTACGCGGTGGACCTGAAGGACGGGGAGGGGACGGTGGTCGCGACCGTCGAGAAAACGCTCTATATCCGAAAGAAGAAATGATGCAGCTCGCGCTCTGGAAGCTCGTCGTCGACGCGGACAACCTGGGCTGGCTCTGGTTCGACCGCGGGGGAAGCGCGACCAACACCTTCTCCACCGACGCGCTGCTGGAGCTGGGCAGGGTGTGCGAGCACTTGCGCTCGATGGCGCCCAAGGGGCTCGCCATCCTCTCGGCGAAAGAGAACGGCTTCGCCGCGGGCGCCGACATCGACGAGTTCACGCGCCTGAAGGACGCCGAGGAGGCGTACCGCTTCCTGGTGCTCGGCAACGCGGTCTTCGACCAGGTCGCGGCGCTGCCCTTCCCGACACTGGCGATGGTCCACGGCTTCTGCATGGGCGGCGGCACCGAGCTGGCGCTCGCCTGCCGCTACCGGATCGCCGACGACGGGCCGAAGACGAAGATGGCGCTGCCCGAGGTGCTGATCGGCATCGTGCC
>JBKJYC010000345.1:0-8905 GCA_046715885.1 Usitatibacter sp. | reverse complement strand
TGCTGACGCAGACCATCATCCTGTTCCAGGACACCTCGCTGGTCTATGCCATTGGCGCCTACGACCTGCTCAAGGGCCTGACGACCGCCGGCAAGATCTATGGCCGTCCTGAAGAGGCTTACCTGCTGGCCGCCGTGGTTTATTTCGTGATCTGTTTTGGCTTGTCGTATGTCGTCAAGAAGCTGCAAAACAAGATCGCCATCATTCGCTAACAACCCATCGCACCCGCTCCCCGGAGAACCAAGATGATCGAACTCAAAGAAGTTTCCAAATGGTATGGCGCCGTGCAGGTGCTCAACAACTGCAGCACCAGCATCAAGAAGGGCGAGGTGGTCGTGGTCTGCGGCCCGTCCGGATCGGGCAAGTCGACGCTGATCAAGGTGGTGAACGCGCTCGAGCCGTTCCAGAAGGGCGAGATCAGCGTCGAGGGCGTGGCGGTCCACGACGCGAAGACCAATCTCTCGAAGCTGCGCTCGCGCGTCGGCATGGTGTTCCAGAACTTCGAGCTCTTCCCGCACATGCGCATCATCGACAACCTCACCATCGGCCAGATGAAGGTCCTCGGGCGCACGAAGGAGCAGGCGATGGAGCACGGGCTGAAATACCTCGACCGGGTCGGCCTGATCGCGCAGAAGGACAAGTATCCCGGCCAGCTTTCCGGCGGCCAGCAGCAGCGCGTGGCGATCGCCCGCGCGCTGGCGATGGACCCGATTGCGATGCTGTTCGACGAGCCCACCTCGGCCCTGGATCCGGAGATGATCAACGAGGTGCTCGACGTGATGGTGGAACTCGCCCGGGAAGGCATGACCATGATGTGCGTTACCCACGAGATGGGTTTCGCCCGGACCGTGGCCCACCGGGTCATCTTCATGGACAAGGGGCAGATCGTGGAGGACTGCACCAAGGACGAATTCTTCGGCCAGGTGCGCTCCGATCGCGCCCAGCAGTTCCTGTCGAAAATCCTCCACCATTGACCCGAAACCGGACTTTCTGGCGAAATTCGGCAGTCCTTGCCCTATTTGGGCGCCCTTTCGTGTGCCAAGCCATTGACGAAACGGGTTTTTCCCTCGAAACTGAGCCTCTATGAATCGCCTTACGGCCATCGGCCTGGCTTCGCTTGTCGCATGGGGAGTGCTCGTCGCGAGCAAGTACGCGGGGTTTGTCCCGCTTGCGCGCGACGACCGCCCCGCCAAGGTGACAGTGCAGACCAGCGCCAACGGCAATGGCCACGGCGAGTCCGTCGTGTTGCCCGTGGCCCCGGAGCCGCGGCTCGTCGCCTCGCTGCCGGCGCCGACCCGCATCCAGGCGACCAAGCCTTCCGAGGCGGCCCTCGAGTTCCGCTCGGCCCGCGACCTCAAGTCCTACGCGGACGGCCTGGCCACGCGCCGCGGCACGCTCAATGGGGACGAGCGCTACCACCTGGCCAAGACGCTCGAGGAGTGCATGTTCGTGGCGTCCATGAACGAGGACCTCACCGCCTACGCCGCCAAGCAGCGCCGGCTCTTCCTCGCCAACCTGCCCGCCGGCGACCCGATGAACGCCAAGCGCATCGCCGCGTTCGAGGGGAGCGACAACACCCAGCGCTGCGCCAAGTTCCAGGGCGCGAAGATCTCGCCGAGGGACATCGAAGATCTCTACCAGGCCGCCGCGCAGCAGGGCGACCCGCGCGCCCAGGCGCGCATGCTGGTGGCCGACCTCAACAAGCAGAACAGCAACACGCCCAACAAGCCCGCTGGCGAGACTGGCGCCACCACGCGCATGGAGGGCAGCGACCTCTCGCGCCTGATCGGCCTGCTTGAAACCCACGACCCGGAGGCGCTGCTGATCGTCGGGGGCTTCCTCTCGTCTTCGGCGTTCGCCCAGCAGTTGCGCATCGGCCCGAACGGCGAGGTACCCGAGCCATCGGCCTTCCTCGGCGCGTTCTCGCTCGTGGCCTGCGACTTCGGGCCGGACTGCATCGCGATCAATCGCGAGTCGCTCAATGCCTGCGCGTACGCGGGCTACTGCAACGCGCAGTCGTTCGAGGAGCTCTACCAGAACTTCCTAGCCTCGCCGTGGGCGTACTCGCAGGCGATGCGCTATCGCAGCATCATCCACGAGGCCATCAACAGCCGTAACTGGGCGCTGATCGGCCTCATCCCGAAGGCGTCCCAGAACAACCCGTCGCCGAACTAGCGCGCCTGGCGTCCTGGCACTCCCGCGCCCCCGACGGCGCCATCCTGCTGCTCCTTCATGTCCGACCTGGCGCCAAGCGCACCGAGGTGGTCTGTCGATGCCGGCGAGCTACTACCCGAGGACAGAGGGTAGGTAGCGATTTTTTCAGGGGCGGCTTCCGAGGTGGTTCGCGTTAGAAGGTATCCCCAAATCCTTCTTGAGCCACTCGTTCAGCAGATCGCGTCCGCGCAACCCTGACCGCTACGCCGCCAAGACCTCGAGATGCTCGACGACGCATCGCCCGAGCGCGACGGTGTTGTAGCCCCCCTCGAGCGTGGATACGACGCGACCCTTCGCATGACGCTTGGCCACTTCCACCAGCTTCTCGGTGACCCACCGGTAGTCCTCGTCCTCGAGGTTGAGGTATGCGAGCGGATCTTCGCGGTGGGCGTCGAAGCCCGCGGAAACGAAGACCAACTCCGGCTTGAAGCGATCGAGCGCCGGCATCCAGACCTTTTCGACCGCCTCCCGGAAACCACGGCCGTCGGTCATCGCGGGCAACGGGACGTTGACGATATGGTCGTTGCCGGAATCCGCACCACAGTAGGGATAGTACGGATGCTGGAAAGTGGAGCACAACATGACGCGCGGGTCCTCGTGGAACGCAGCCTCGGTACCGTTTCCGTGGTGAACGTCGAAGTCCAGCACCGCCACGCGCTCCAGGCCGTGGCACTCCAGCGCGTGCATCGCGCCGACGGCCACGTTGTTGAACAGGCAGAAGCCCATGGGCCGGCCCGGCGTGGCATGGTGGCCCGGCGGGCGCACCGCGCAGAAGGCGCTCGTCACCGTGCCCGCCATCACCAGGTCCGTGGCGTGAACCACTGCCCCGGCCGCGCGCAGGGCCGCCGACAGCGATCTCGGATTCATCGAAGTATCGGGATCCAGGTAGGCGTACGAGGTCGAGGGCGCGGAATCGAAGATGAAGTCCACGTGATCGGGCTCGTGCACGCGCAGCAACTGCTCGCGCGTGGCTTCGGGCGCCTCGAGGATCTTCAGCTTCGAGGCAAGTCCGGAGGCCTGGATGGCGGCCAGCACCGCCCTCAGGCGCTCGGGGGACTCGGGGTGGTGCGCCCCCATCTCATGGAGGGAACAATCGGGATGGGTGAGGAGCGCGGCCGCCATGCGCCCCGCGTCAGAAGCTCTGGCGGGTGATCGACTTCACGCCGTTGAAGGCCGGGAGCCCGAAGCCGGGATCCGTGGACGGGAAGTTGCCCTGCGGCGCGATGTTGTACGAGAACGTGGCGTTCGAGAAATCGGAGAAGTTGAACGTGAACGAGCCCACGTGGTTGATCGTGGTGTTGGAGCCGAACTGGAAGTACGGCGTGCCATTGGTGACGAAGACGTTGCCGGTGATCTGGGTGGGCGTAACCCACGTCCCGCCCGTCATGACGATCCAGAGGGGCTTGAAATCCGCGCCGTTGCCCGTCGTGTTGTCGGGCTCGCGCGGATCGTAGGTGTACATCACCGCGTAAGTCTGGTTGGTCGCCACGTGCTGCACGAAACTGATCCCCCAGCCGGACTCGGCGGGATTCCACCACATGTCGGTGTAGTTGGCGGCGGGAACGGCCTGCGCCGCGGCGGGAAGGGACAGGGCAAGGACTAGGGAAGCGAGGAATTTGCGCAGCATCAGGGCTTTCTCCGGTGTACAACTATAATCTACCTAACGTATCGACACGTAAGACGCTGACAGGGTTCCAAAATTATATGCTTTTAGACGCCCGCAGCCGGCTCGCCAACCCGATCGAGGAGGTCATCGCCCAGGCCGGACAGGTGATCCTCGGAAAGGAAGGACAGATCCGCCTCGCCATGGCCTGCATCCTCGCCCGGGGCCACCTCCTCATCGAGGATGTCCCCGGTGTGGGCAAGACAACTCTGTCCCATGCGCTGGCGCGCCTTCTGGGGCTGGATTACCAGCGCATCCAGTTTACGTCCGACATCCTGCCGGCGGATGTGATCGGGGTCTCCATCTTCGACCGCGAGAGCTCCACCTTCCGATTCCACCCCGGCCCGATCTTCGCGCAGATCATCCTCGCCGACGAGATCAACCGCGCGAGCCCCAAGGCCCAGAGCGCGCTGCTGGAGGCCATGGAGGAGCACCAGGTGACGGCCGAAGGGGAAACGCGCCAGCTCCCCGAGCCGTTCTTCGTGATCGCCACCCAGAACCCGCTGCACCAGGTGGGCACGTTTCCCTTGCCCGAGTCACAGCTCGACCGGTTCCTGATGCGCATCCACCTCGGCTACCCCGACTCGAAAGCGGAGCGCCAGCTGCTGATGGGCGCGGAGCGGCGCGACATCATCCAGCACCTGAAGCCGGCGATGGACACCGCGCGGCTGATCGAACTGCAAAAGGCGGTGCCGCAGATGCAGGTGTCCGAGGCGCTCCTCGACTACGTCCAGGCGCTGATCAACCACACGCGCCATTCCCCACGCTACGCGCAGGGCCTCTCGCCGCGCGCGGGCCTCGCGGTGCTGCGTGCCGCGCAAGC
This sequence comes from Usitatibacter sp., assembly GCA_046715885.1. Classification (GTDB taxonomy): domain Bacteria; phylum Pseudomonadota; class Gammaproteobacteria; order Burkholderiales; family Usitatibacteraceae; genus Usitatibacter. The sequence goes on along the minus strand of JBKJYC010000345.1, from coordinate 4,205 downwards.
GTGGGCCATGATGCAGGGCCGCCGCCAGGTGCTGCCCGAAGACGTGCAGGCGATCCTTCCCTCGGTCGTGGGCCATAGGCTCCATGGCAGCGCGGAAGCGGCCAAGGGCGGCTTCGACGCGTCGAAGGACCTGGTGACCAACGTCGCGATTCCCTGACCCTCTGCCAGGACAGCGGGAGACAGGAATGTTCGCGAACCTGCGCCAATCCATCTCCGACTGGATCTTCCGCGCCTCGATTCCCGAGGCGCCGCCGGTCACGCTGGTCCAGCGGCGCATCTTCATCCTGCCCACGCGCCAGGGCTATTTCTTCGCGTTCACGCTGATGCTGCTCCTGCTGGCGTCGATCAACTACACGCTCTCGCTGGGCTTCCTCCTCACGTTCCTGCTCGCGGCCATGGGCGGCGTGGCGATGCTGCACACGTGGAGAAACCTCGCGCACCTGCGCCTGCGCCCCGGGCATTGCAACCCGGTGTTCGCCGGCGAGAGCGCGCACTTCGGCGTGAGCATCGAGACGCCGTCGCGCACCCGCTTCGCCGTGGCAGTCCGCCGCCGGGAAGTCGATCCGGTGTTCGCGGACGTCGAGGCCGGCAACATCGCCGCCATCGCGCTGCCTGCCGCCGCCCTGCGCCGCGGCCGCGTGGAGTGCGGGCGCCTCGTGATCTTCACGCGCTATCCCGTGGGACTGTTCCACGCGTGGTCGTACTTCGACTTCGGGCTGACCGTGCTCGTGTACCCGAAGCCCGATCCGTCCGCCGGCCCACCGCCCACCCACTCGCGCAGCGAGAGCGAGGAAGGCATCCCGGTTTCCGGCGACGAGGAGTTCAACATGCTGCGCCAATACCACGCGGGCGACCCGCCGCGGCAGATCGCGTGGAAGGCGCTCGCCCGCGGCCAGGGCCTGCTCACCAAGGAGTTCAACGCGACGGCGTCGAGCGAGCTGTGGCTCGACTGGAACGAGGCGCGCGCCGCGGACCCCGAGGCACGCCTCTCGGCCCTGGCGCACTGGGTGATCGAGGCCGAGCGGCTGGGCCAGAGCTATGGCCTGCGGATCCCCGGCACGGCGATCCAGCCGGCCCGTGGCGAGGCGCACCGCGCGCGCTGCCTGGAAGCTCTGGCGTTGCACGGCGACCCGAAGCCCCAATGAGCGCGGCCCGCCTGCCCCTGCCATCGCCGGCGCTCGACGTGCGCAACGTGCTGTGGCTGCTCGCGGCCATGGCCTTCGTGGTCGCGCCGCACATCCCGCGCGCGCCCGCCTGGGTCGGCGTCTTCTGCCTGCTGATCGTTTCGTGGCGCGCGTGGATCGCGTGGTCGGCGCAGCGTTTCCCGCCCCGCTGGCTCGTGGTCGTGCTCACCCTGGGAGCGGCCGTCGCCACTTTCCTTTCGTACGGCCGCCTCTTCGGCCGCGACGCGGGCGTGACGCTCCTCATCGTCATGGCGGCGATGAAGCTGCTCGAGATGCGCACGCAGCGCGAGGTCGTGCTCGCGATCTACCTCGGGTTCTTCCTGGTGATGACGAATTTCCTCTTCTCGCAGTCGATTCCGCTCGGCATCTACCTGCTGCTTTGCGTGTGGCTGTTCGTGGCCACGCTCGTCGGCTTCCACCGCGTGGGACGCACGCCCACCATTCGCGAGCGGCTGGTGCCCTCGGGCGTGCTGCTGCTGCAGGCCCTGCCGCTGATGGCCGTGTTCTTCATCCTCTTCCCGCGCGTGCAGGGCCCGCTCTGGGCGCTGCCCCAGGACGCGCGCGCGGGCATGACGGGCCTGTCCGACACGATGACGCCGGGCAACATCTCGCAGCTGATCCAGTCCGACGCCCTCGCCTTCCGCGTGCAGTTCGAGGATCGCATGCCGCCCTACACGACCCTCTACTGGCGCGGGCCGGTCATGTGGGCGTTCGACGGGCGCGCCTGGAAGATGAACGAGTTCTCGCCGATGAAGGACGACCGCCCCTACACCCGGGCGGAGAAACCGGTGAAGTACGCGATCACGGTCGAACCCCACGGCAAGCACTGGCTCTTCGCGCTCGATGTCCCGGGCTCGGTTCCGCAGGGCGCGTCCATTCGCCACGACCTGCAGATCCGCTCGGTGCGGCCGGTGGACGCGCGGCTGCGCTACGAGATGGTCTCGTACCTCGACTACGAGTTCGGCGCGCGGCTGACCGCGGGCTGGAAGGAATTCGCGCTCCGGCTGGACGAGGTGCGCAACCCGCGCACCATCGCGCTCGGCAGGCAGTGGAGGGCGGAGCTGCGCGAGCCTGCGGCGATCGTGAGCCGCGCGTTCCAGCTCTTCAACCGCGAGTTCACGTACACGCTCGAGCCGCCGCTGCTCGACGAGATCAATCCTTATGACGACTTCCTGTTCGAGAGCAAGCGCGGCTTCTGCGAGCACTACGCCGGAAGCTTCGCCGTCCTCATGCGCGCCGCCGGCATCCCGGCTCGCATCGTCACCGGCTACCAGGGCGGCGAAGTAAACCCGTTCAACAACGAGCTCATCGTGCGCCAGGCCGACGCGCATGCGTGGGTCGAGATCTGGATCGAGGACAAGGGCTGGGTGCGGGTGGATCCGACCGGGGCGGTTTCGCCGCTTCGCGTGGAGAGCGGCGTCAACGCGGCCCTCGGTCCAATCGGCGCGATGTCTTCGTTCATCGCCGCCGACAAGCTGGGCATCCTATCGAGCATCCGCTACGGCTGGCAGCTCGTGAACAGCCAATGGGACCAGTGGATCGTCGGCTACAACGTCGACCGGCAGAAGCAGTTCCTCTCGCGCCTGGGCATGGGCGCCTCGATCGACTGGCGCACGCTCGCGATATGGCTGGTCGGCGGCTCGTTCCTGGTCGGGGGCCTCATCGGGTTGGGCCTCCTGATCCGCGACCTGCCGAAGCGCGGCGAGGCCTCGCTCGTGGCCTGGAGGCACTTCTGCCGGAAGCTGGCCACCATCGGCCTGGCGCGCGCGCCGCACGAAGGACCGCTCGACTACCTGGCGCGCGTCGCGCAGGCGCGCCCGGAGCTCAAAGAGAGTGCCGGCGACATCACGCGTCGCTATGTGTCCGCCCGTTACGGAGCGGGCGCGACGAAGGAGGACCTGCGCGAACTGGGACGTCGAGTGCGGGCTTTCAGGCCCGCGTGATCCTTGTCCGCGATTGCCCCCTAGATGTCCGCTGCCGCGACTACCCCCATCCGACGCAACGAGCCCTGCCCCTGCGGCAGCGGCCTTCGGTACAAGGACTGCCACGGCAAGCTCGGCGCCTCCGCGCCCGCCCCGACCATGGACCAGCGCGTCCAGCGCGCGCTTCAGCTGCACCAGCAGGGGAAGCTCGATGAGGCGCAGGCCGCGTACCGCGCGATTCTCACGACCGATTCCGGCAACGCGATCGCCACGCACTACCTGGGCATGATCGCCTGGACGCGGGGCGATCCGGTCCAGGGGGAACGCCTGATGCGCGATTCGATCGCAGCCAGCGCCTGGGTTCCCGATTTCCACAACAACCTGGCGCTCCTCATGAGCAGCCTCGGGCGCACCGGGGACGCCATCGCCGGATTCCGGCGCACGCTCGAGATCGATCCCGGTTGGTACGAGGCGTACAACAATCTCGGCCTGGCACTCGAGGACGCATGCCGCTGGGAGGAAGCCGAGCGCAATTACCGCGACGTCCTTGCGCGCATGCCGGATTTTGCCGCCGCGCGCCAGAACCTGGCGCGCCTGATGCTGCTCCTCGGCCGCTTCGCGGAAGGCTGGGAGGACTACCGCTGGCGGCGCGCGGCGCGCGGCATGACGTCGTCCGCGCCGCAGCCCGATGCGCCGCGGCTGCCGGCCTCGCTCGCCGGACGCCGCTTCGCGCTGATCGGCGAGCAGGGTATCGGCGATGTGTTGTTCTTCCTGCGCTTCGCACCCGAGCTCACGCGCCGCGGCGCCGTGCTCGCTTTCCGGGGGGATGCCCGGTTGCACGACATGCTCTCGCGCACGGGACATTTCGAGCTGGGTTGCGACGGCGATACCGAGGCGGCGCCGGGACTCGAGACCGTCTTCGTGGGCGACCTGCCCTGGCTTACCGAGGCGAACGATCCGGCGCGATTTCCCCCCGCTCTCGCGCTGCGCCCCGACGCCGGGCGCCTCGCCGCTATGCGCGCGCGCCTGGAGGCCGCCGGTCCCGCTCCGCGCATCGCGCTCACGTGGCAGGCAGGCCTTGCCGCGGCCGGGCCCGCTC
>JBKJYC010000344.1:0-2860 GCA_046715885.1 Usitatibacter sp. | reverse complement strand
TACCCGGAGCTGGAAGCCGCCATCCGCAGCCGGCATCCCTACTCGGTTCCCGAGATCATCGCCTGGCCGGTGGAACGCGGCAGCCCCGACTACCTCGATTGGGTCGAGCGCGAGTCCCAGCCTGCATCAACGCGCGAACCGCGAACATGACCTATATCACACGTTTGCCGGCCGGCTTCTTTGCGTTTGCAATCACCGCCGCGGCCCTCGCCGCCCCGCCTGCCGGCGACCCGCTGGACCCGGAGAAGGCCTTCCCGGTCACTGCCCACCTTTCCGCAACGGGCATCGACCTCGTTTTCCGCATCGCCGAGGGCTACTACCTATATGGAGACCGATTTCGCGTGGAACCAGACCCTGGCCTGCCCGTGGGCAACGCGCGCATCCCGAAGGGGGAGCCCAAGGACGACCCGTTCATCGGGCGCACCGAGATCCTGAGGCGATCCGTCACGGTCCGGCTCCCGTTCACCGGGCGCGTGGCGCCCGGGACCTATGCCGTGAAGGTGACGGCCCAAGGCTGCGCGGAAGAGAAGGTCTGCTACTCGCCGTTCACCCAGGTCGTTCGGGTGCGCGTTCCCGTAGCGCCGTGAACCCGAAATGGCTGTTCGCGGGGGTCGGGGTTCTCGCCCTGCTGGCCGGGACGGCGATGTGGCTGGGCTCGCGCTCCAGCGGCTCCGCCCCCCTGCCCGTGCCCGCCGATGCCGGCCCGGCGGCCATTTACGCGGCCGCGTTCTCCGATCCGCAGGGTCATTCCCGGTCGCTGGGCCAGTTCCAGGGCCAGGTCGTGGTGGTGAATTTCTGGGCCACCTGGTGCGCTCCGTGTCGCGAGGAGATGCCCGGCTTCGTTCGCCTGCAGGATCGCTGGAAGGGCCGGGGGGTGCAGTTCGTGGGCCTGGCGAACGACGATCGTGCGAAAGTCGACCGCTTCGGCGGTGAGTTGGCCATCAACTATCCCCTTTGGACCGGCGGCCAGGAAGTCGTTGAGCTCTCAAAACGCCTGGGAAATCGCCTGGGCGTCCTCCCCCATACGGTGTTGCTGGATGCCGAGGGGCGGCTCATCGAGAGCCGAATTGGCATCTTCAATGAAGCCACTTTGGAGACCAGATTGGTGGCATTGACCGCGAAACACCCATAATTTCTCTTATCTCCTGCGAATGAGCGATACGGCGTCCCATGGCACTCCGCGCCCCTGCCCTGTCGAAGCTCGATTCGTGCCCACCGAGAGCGCTGTCAGAGCCAACGGTGCATAACTTCGCCAAAAACTGGACTTTCGTCGTCGCCCTGCGGCAAACTCGCGCCCCATGCCCAAGATACTTGTCCTCCACGGGCCGAATCTGAACTTGCTCGGTACCCGCGAGCCGGACGTTTACGGCCGCGATACCCTCGAGTCGATCGACCGAAGGCTGGCGGAGCGCGGGCGCAAGGCGGGGATCGATGTGATGTCGTTCCAGAGCAACGCGGAAGCCCCCCTGATCGAACGGGTCCATGCGGCCAAAGGCGATCAAACCGCTTTCATCCTCATCAATCCAGCCGCGTTCACGCACACCAGCGTCGCCCTTCGGGACGCGTTGGCCGCGGTTGCCGTCCCGTTCATCGAAGTCCACCTGTCGAACGTCCACGCGCGCGAGCCGTTCCGCAAGCACTCCTATTTCTCGGATCTCGCCCTCGGTGTCGTCGCGGGGTTCGGCGCCCAGAGCTACGAGATGGCCCTCGAGGCGGCGCTGAGCCGCATCTCCGGCCGGCCCCAATGAGCGACCGCCAACGGAAGCCTCCATGGACCTGAGAAAACTGAAGAAGCTGATCGACCTGGTACAGGAATCCGGCATCGGGGAGATCGAGATCAGCGAGGGCGAGGAAAAGGTACGCATCAGCCGCCAGCCCACCGGCCAGCCGGTCCTCATGGCGGGGATGCAGCCCATGGGGACGGCCGGATCCGCTTCCGGCCCGTCCGCGGGCGCCGCGCCAGGCCCTGCCGCCCCGGCCCCTCCGCCCGAGCCCACCGGCCACACGTTGAAGTCCCCGATGGTGGGGACCTTCTACCGAGCGCCCTCGCCGGGGGCCCCGAACTTCGTGGAGGTCGGGCAGACCGTCTCCAAGGGCCAGACCCTTTGCATCATCGAGGCCATGAAGCTGCTGAACGAGATCGAGTCCGACGTTGCCGGAAAGGTGAAGGCGATCCTGGTGGAGAACGGGCAGCCGGTGGAATACGGGCAGCCGCTGTTCGTGATCGAGTAGCGGATGTTCGAGAAAATCCTGATCGCCAATCGCGGCGAGATCGCGCTGCGCATCCAGCGGGCTTGCCGCGAGATGGGGATCAAGACGGTGGCCATCCATTCCGAGGCCGACGCCGACGCCAAGTACGTGATGCTCGCCGACGAATCGGTATGCATCGGCCCGCCGCCCTCGCGCGACAGCTACCTCAACATCCCGGCCATCATCAGCGCCGCCGAAGTGACCGACGCGCAGGCCATCCACCCCGGGTACGGCTTCCTGTCGGAGAACGCCGATTTCGCCGAGCGCGTCGAGAACTCGGGCTTCGTGTTCATCGGCCCGCGCGCCGAGTCGATCCGCATGATGGGAGACAAGATCGCCGCCAAGGCCGCGATGAGGAAGGTCGGGATCCCGGTGGTGCCGGGCTCGGAGGGCGCCGCGCCCGACGATCCCAAGGAGATCCGCCGGCTCGCCGCCGAGATCGGCTACCCGGTGATCATCAAGGCGGCGGGCGGCGGCGGCGGGCGCGGCATGCGCGTGGTGCATACCGAAGCGGCGCTGCTGAACGCGGTGAGCATGACGCGGGCGGAGGCACAGGCGGCGTTCTCGAACCCTACCGTCTACATGGAGAAGTTTCTCGAGAACCCGCGCC
>JBKJYC010000343.1:0-6169 GCA_046715885.1 Usitatibacter sp. | reverse complement strand
GGCTGGCCCGCGTCCTCGTGCCGGCGCAGGCTCTTCTGCACCCGCCCCCAGAGGAGAGCGGCGAGCAGGAAGGCCGGCGAGACAGGCTTGTCCTTGCGCAGCCGGTCGTCGGTGGCCTTGAGCGCGGCGAGCGCGAACGGGCCCGTGTCGAGGTCCTCGAGCGCGTCGTCGAGCAAGGGCAGCAGCCCGTGGTGCAGCTCGAGGTCGCGCAGCAGCTGCGTGCAGGCCACGGCGTTGCCCGAGAGCAGGAGCTTCAGGATCTCCTCGAAGAGCCGCGATTGCGGCACGTTCTCGATGAAGTGCTTGTGGGTGTGGATCGCCGCCTCGGTCTTCGGATCGATCTTCAGGCCCAGTTTCGCGGCCAGGCGCGCGGCGCGCAGCATCCGCACCGGGTCCTCGCGGTAGCGCTTCGCGGGGTCGCCGATCATCACGAGCTTGCGCGCAGTGATGTCGCGCACACCGTGGTGGTAGTCCCAGACCTCCTCCTTCACCGGGTCGTAGAAGAGCGCGTTCACGGTGAAGTCCCGGCGCGTCGCGTCCTCGGCCTGGGTGCCGAAGACGTTGTCCGACAGCACCCGGCCGTGCTCGTCGTGCTTGTCGTCGTCGACCTCGCGCACGAGCGTGGCGCGGAAGGTCGAGACCTCGACCACGTCCTGGCCGCAGAGCACGTGCACGATCTGGAAGCGCCGGCCGATGATGCGCGAGCGCCGGAAGATCGAGCGCACTTCCTCCGGCGTGGCGCTGGTGGCCACGTCGTAGTCCTTCGGGATGTGGCCCAGCATCAGGTCACGCACGGCACCGCCCACCACGAAGGCGGCATGGCCCGCGCGCTGCAGCTCCTCGCAGGTGCGCCGCGCGCACTTGCTGATCGCGTCGCGGCGAATGCCGTGCTTGTCGACCTGGTAGATCACCGGGCGCGCGTCCTTGCCCGTGGCGGCCTCGCCGCGTCCGAAGAAGCGCTGGAGATATTTCTTGATCACGCGTCGTCCCGCAACGAAATCACCGGCCACCTCCGCTCGGCTGCATGTTTCCCGAGCTTCGCATCCGGATCCACCGCCACCGGGTGCGTCACCCGCTCGAGCAAGGGGATGTCGTTGTGCGAATCGCTGTAGAACCAGCTCTGGGAAAAGTCGCCCAGCGCCTGGCCGCGCAGGGCCAGCCATTCCGTGAGCCGGGTGACCTTGCCGGCGCCGAACGACGGCGTGCCGCGCGGCCTGCCGGTGGGCACGCCGTCCACCTCCTCCAGCTCGGAGGCGATCACGTGGATCACGCCGAGCTCGCCGCAGATGGGCCCCACGATGAAGCGGTTGGTCGCCGTGACGATCACGCGCAACGCGTCCTCGTGCCGGGCGAGAAGCTCGCGCGCCTTGGGCAGTATCAGCGGCCCCACCTTGCGGCGCATGAACTCGCGGTGCCAGCCCTCGAGCTCCTCGCGCTTGCGATTGGCCAGCGGCGCCAGCTGGAACGCGAGCCAATCCTCCATGCGGATCGTGCCTTCCTCGTATTGCCGGTAGAAGCGCTTGTTGGTCTGCTCGTAGGACTCGCGCTCCACGATGCCCTCCTCCATCAGGAACTCCGCCCAGGCGTAGTCGCTGTCCCCGGCGATGAGCGTGTTGTCCAGATCGAAGAGCGCGAGCTTCATGCCGCGGCGTCCGGCTGCAGGGCCGCCTTGAGGAGCGGGAGCGTGATCGGGCGCCCGGTCTCCAGCGAGTAGCGATCGAGCGCATCCAGGGCGCCCATCAGCGAGGGCATGTCGCGCCGGGCGTGCGTGAGGAGGTAGGAAGAGACCTCGTCGGCGAGCGCGAAGCCGCGCGCCTGCGCGTGGGCTCGCAGTGCCGAGCGCTTCTCCTCGTCCGAGAGCGCCTGCACGCGATAGGTGAGGCCCGTGGCCAGCCGCGTGGCGAGGTCGCGGCGCAGCGCGACGTCGCGCGGGGCGGCCCGTGCCGAGACCATGAGCAATGTGAAGGCACCTTCGTTGAATGCGTTGAAGAGGGCGACCTGCTCCGCCTCGGCCAGCCCCTCGACGTCGTCCAGTGCCAGGACCGGCGCCATGGCTTCGGCGGTGAAGTCCGCGCCGCGCACATAGCGGGCGTGCCGCGCGCGCGTCTCGTGGGCAAGGGCCTTCAGCAGGTGGGTCTTGCCCGCGCCCGAATCGCCCCACACATAGAAGACGCGTTCCTGCGAACTTCCCGCAATGGCCGCGTCGAGCGCGGTGAGCAACTCCGCGTTCCGGCCGGGAACGAAGTTGGCGAGGGTGGGCGCTGGGGACTGCGTGAAATCGAGAAGGAGCTGCTTCATGGGGGTTCCCTGGGCCTGCGCCACCGGCTGTTTCCACGGCTGGCTTGGTCCGGGCGCGCCACGGTCCGAATTTCGAAATCGAAATCCGCCGGAACGCCTCGTGAGAGTTGCGCGAAATCTTATCACGCTGCTATGGCAGAATCGATTTCCCGACGAAAGACTTCGAATGGCCGCGGTACATCCGATCCAGATCCGGTTCGAGCGCTACGACGGCAAGCTGGGCCTCGCCCCGGCGAAGCCGCCGCGCGAGGTGAGCGCCGAGGAAAAGCCGGCCATGGTCGCCCGCATCAAGCGCCTGCTGAAGGAGCGCGACGCGGTGCTGGTGGCGCATTACTACGTGCACCCGGACATCCAGGACCTCGCCCAGGAGACGGGCGGCACGGTCTCCGACTCCCTCGAGATGGCGCGTTTCGGCCACGCGCACGCGGCGAGGACGGTCGTCGTGTCGGGCGTGCGCTTCATGGGCGAGACCGCCAAGATCCTCAATCCGGAGAAGAAGGTCCTGATGCCGGACCTCGCCGCCGAGTGCTCGCTCGACCTGGCCACCCCGATCGAGGAGTTCTCGCGCTTCTGCGACGCGCATCCGGATCGCGTGGTCGTCGTCTACGCCAACACCAGCGCCGCCGTGAAAGCGCGCGCCGACTGGATGGTCACCTCTTCCATCGCGGAAAAGATCGTCGGCCACCTGCACGCGCAGGGAACGAAGATCCTCTTCGCGCCCGACAAGCACCTGGGCGACTACATCCAGAAGCAGACCGGCGCGGACATGCTGATGTGGAACGCCTCGTGCGTCGTGCACGAGGAGTTCAAGGCGCAGCAGCTGGAAGAGCTGAAACTCATGTATCCCGACGCCAAGGTGCTGGTGCACCCGGAATCCCCCGCGGGCGTGATCGCGCTGGCCGATGCCGTGGGCTCCACCACCGGCATCATCATGGCCGCCGAGCGGATGAAGGCGAAGACCTACATCGTCGCCACGGACAACGGCATCCTCCACCAGATGAGGAAGCGCATGCCCGGGGTCACGTTCATCGATGCGCCCACGGCGGGCAAGGGAGCCACGTGCCAGAGCTGCGCACACTGCCCCTGGATGGCGATGAACGGGCTCCACAACCTGCTCGACGTGCTCGAGACGCAACGCAACGAGGTCCGTGTCGATCCGGAGATCGGCCGCAAGGCGAAGGTGTGCATAGAGCGGATGCTCGATTTCGCGAAGGTGCACCTGCCGACGTTCAAAGGCAGCGGGGATGCCTAGCTTCGCCCGCGCGTTCGCCCCGCCGGCATTCGCGCTCCTGGCAGGTCCCGCATTCGGGCAAGACGTAACCGGTTGGGGCACCGAGCTCGCCCTGCGGCCCGCCCGTCCCTACGTCGTTGTGGCACCCGACTATCCCAAGGCAGCGCTGGCGAAGGGCCTGGAGGCGACGGTGGATGTCACCGGCCGCATCTCGAAGGATGGCGTGATGGAGGAGCCGGTCTTTCGCTCCTCCGTCGAGGACACCTCTTTCAGGGATGCGATCGCCGAGGTGCTGAAATTCTGGCTGTTCAGGTCGCCGGTCGACGCGGACACCTGCGAGCTGAAAGGCGGGGAGGCCCAGATGCGCGTGTGGTACGAGATCGCGGGCGGAAAACCGAAAGTGAGCATCTCGATGCCCAGCGCCGATCTCCCGGCGGCGTCGCGCACTTCGGCCCCGGCCCCGGAGACAGCGCCGCTGACAGCGACCCGCAAGGAGACCCCGATCTATCCGCGGCGGCTGATCCAGAAGGGGGTGAAGGGTGCTCGTGTCATCACCGTCTCGCGCGTGGGACGCGATGGAAAGGTGCAGGCCGTCGCCTTCCAGAATACTCGGGCAGCGGGGCTCTTCCTGCTGGAAACCGAGCGCGCTCTCAAGCTCTGGGAGTACGACACGAGCCGTTATCCGTTGCAGGAGAGGCCGTTCGTGTGCGTGGAGCACACGTTCGACTACAAGTTGATGGACTGAGGGAGCGCCGCGATGCGGCGCTCCCCGCGACGGCGACCCTCAGCCGCCACCGCTGCTGGTCGTCAGCGACTTCAGGAACAGCTCGACCTGCTTCTTGTCGAGTTTGCCCATCTTCTTCGTGTCCTGCTTGTCCCACATCTTCTCGACCATCTTCATCGCCTCGGCCTTGGAGACCATGCCGTCCTTGTCCATGTCGCACATCTTCACGAAGTTGTCGGCGTTCTTCGAGTCGTCGGCGTAGGCGGTGGGGATCGCAAATGCGAGGGAGGTCAGCGCAGCGGCCGCTAGGGCTTTGTTCAGCATCATTTTTCCGGCTCCTTGGATGATTGTTAAGGGAAGCCGCCGCGGGGCCGGGAAGATTCGGCTGAGGAGCGGAAAGGTTCAGGGAACCGGCCCGCCCCCGCGGGGCTTCTGTTGCGTTCGTCGCACGGTAGTGACTGCCCTTACAGGATACGCCAGGGGTTCAATGGGGGTAAAATTTCGGTTCCGATCAAAGGGTTTGGCGCACAGTGAGCTCGAATACCCATACTTCCCTCACCTATCGCGACGCGGGCGTGGACATCGACGCCGGCGACGAGCTGGTCGAGCGGATCAAGCCGTTCGCCAGGAAGACCATGCGCCCCGAGGTGATCGGGGGGCTGGGCGGCTTCGGCGCCATGGTCGAGGTGTCGAAGAAGTACAAGAACCCGGTCATGGTCTCGGGCACCGACGGCGTCGGCACCAAGCTCAAGCTCGCCTTCCGCCTGAAGAAGCACGACACCATCGGCATCGACCTCGTGGCCATGAGCGTGAACGACATCCTCGTGCTCGGCGCGGAGCCGGTGTTCTTCCTCGACTACTTCGCCTGCGGGAAGCTGAACGTGGACGTCGCCGCCGACGTGGTGATGGGTGTCGCGAAGGGCTGCGAGCAAGCGGGCTGCGCGCTGATCGGCGGGGAGACCGCCGAGATGCCCGGCATGTACGACCCGAACGAATACGACCTCGCGGGCTTCGCCGTGGGCCTGGTCGAGAAGGACCGGATCATCGATGGCACGACCATCGCCGCGGGCGACGCGGTGATCGGCCTGGAGTCCAGCGGCCCGCATTCCAACGGCTACTCGCTGATCCGCAAGATCGTCGCCACCAACGGCGGCGACTACGACACCATGATCGAGGGCAAGAGGAGGCTCGGCGATGCGCTGATCGAGCCCACGCGCATCTACGTGAAGCCCATGCTGGACCTCATCTCCAAGGCCACGGTGAAGGGCATGGCCCACATCACCGGGGGCGGGCTGCTCGAGAACATCCCGCGCGTGCTCCCCGAGACCCTCTGCGCGCAGATCGATCGGAGGACCTGGAAGCGCCCCGCCATCTTCGACTGGCTGCAGCGCCACGGGCACGTGGACGACGCCGAGATGGTGCGCACGTTCAACTGCGGCATCGGGATGGTGGTCATGGTCCCGAAGTCCGAGGCCGACGCGGCTGTGAAGGAGCTTGCGGCGCACGGCGTGGCGGCGCACGTGGTCGGCGCCATCGTCGCGCGGGAGCCGGGCGGGCCGCAGACGGTCATCGTGTGAAATCCGCCGTCATCCTGATCTCGGGCCGGGGCAGCAACATGCGGGCCCTGGTCGAGGGCGGGACGGGGATGGAGTACCGCGCGGTCATCGCGAGCCGCCCCGATGCGAAGGGCCTCGAATGGGCGCGCTGCAAAGGCCTGGCCACCCGGGTCGTGGACCACAAGGCCTTCGCCGAACGCGAGGCGTTCGACGCGTCGCTGGGCGAGGCGATCGCGCGATTCTCGCCCGACTGGGTGCTCTACGCGGGGTTCATGCGCGTCGTGGGCGGTGCGTTCGTGGAGCGTTTCCGCGGGCGGCTGGTCAACGTTCATCCCTCGCTACTGCCCGCGTTCCCCGGGC
>JBKJYC010000342.1:0-3298 GCA_046715885.1 Usitatibacter sp. | reverse complement strand
GTCTTCGACCAGGGCTTGGGCGACCTCTTCGTGATCCGCGTAGCCGGGAACATCGTGGCGCCGTCCCAGGTCGGCAGCGTCGAGTTCGCCGCCGAGCGCTTCCACACGCGGCTGGTCGTGGTCCTCGGCCATTCCCAGTGCGGCGCGATCCTGGCCACACTCGAGGAGCTTCGGCGGCCCCCGGAGAAGCAGTCGAAGTATCTCCACTCGATCGTCGACTGGGTCCGCCCATCCGTGGAGCCGCTGCTCGAGACCGCGCTCCAGCACGATGCCGATGCGCTGGTCCGAGAAGCGGTTCGGGCCAACGTTCGCTACTCCGTGGACCACCTGCGGCACGGCTCGGAGGTCCTGGAAGAGCTGATCCAGAAGAATGGACTCCTGGTCGTGGGCGCCGAGTACTCGCTGGAAACCGGGATCGTCGATTTCTTCGACCCCTGACCGGCCTGTCGGGCGTCGCGAGGTGGCGACGTAAGCCGCCCGGGCTACGAATCCGGACCGGGAACATGCATTGGGCTGTCGAACCGGTTCGGCATCCTTTGCAAATGAAGATCAGCGTTCTCGGGCTGGGCCATTCCGGCGCCGTTACGGCGGCTTGCCTCGCGCGCGAGGGGCACCAGGTCATCGGGGTGGATGCCGAGCGCGCCAAGGTCGGCCTGATCAACAACGGCCAATCGCCGGTCGTCGAGCGCGACCTGAACGACATCATCCGCGAGCAGGTGGCCGAAGGACGGCTTTGCGCCACCGTGGACGTGGAAGTTGCCGTGCGCAACTCCGACCTCCTCGTGGTTTGCGTGCCCACCCCCAGCCGGGCCAGCGGCGAGGTGGACCTCACGCACGTCAAGCGCACCTGCGACCAGATCGGCACCGCGCTCAAGACCCACCCAGGCGCGCCCGTGCTTTCCATGCGCAGCGCCATGCTGCCGGGCACGATGCGCACCATTGTGATTCCCGCGCTCGAGAATGCCTCGAAGAAGCGCGCCGGGACCGATTTCGGCGTCGTGTACAACCCCGAAAACCTGCGCCAGGGCACGGCCGTCCACGACTATTACCAGCCGCCCAAGACCGTGGTGGGCGAAATCAACAAGGCGAGCGGCGACCGCGTGGTGGCGCTCTACGAGGCCATGCCCGGCCCGCTCGTGCGCTGCGACGTCGATACCGCGGAGATGGTCACCTACGTGGACAACGCCTGGCACGCGTCCAAGGTCGCCTTCGCCAACGAGATCGGGGTGCTGTGCAAGGGGCTCAACATCGACGCCCACACGGTGCTCGAGATCTTCTCGCACGACGCGAAGCTCAACATGTCACCCGCCTACATGAAGCCGGGCTTCGCGTTCGGCGGGCCCAGCCTGCCCAAGGACCTGCGCGCCCTGCTGCACAAGGCACGCTCCATGGGCCTGGAGCTGCCGTTCCTGGGCTCCATCATGCCCAGCAACACGCTGCAGATCGAGCGCGGCATCCGCGCCGTGGAGGAGCGCGGCGAGCGCCGCGTCGGACTGCTGGGCCTCGCCTTCAAGGCAGGCACGGGCGATCTTCGCGAGAGCCCGATGGTCGAGCTGACCGAGCGCCTCATCTCGCTGGGCTACGACCTGCGCGTCTTCGACCGCAACGTGAGCCTGCAGGCGCTCTACGGCGCGAACCGGGACTACATCCAGCACCACATCCCGACCTTCTCGCGGATCATCGCCGGCGGCATGGACGAAGTGCTCCAGCACGCGCGCACCATCGTCATCGGCAACGCCGATCCCGAGTTCTGCGACGTGCCGCGCCGGCTCGAGCCCCAGCAGACGCTGATCGATTTCGTGCGCATCTGCGACTCCCGGTCCATCGCCGGCGTCTACGAAGGCATCTGCTGGTAATAGTCAGTCGCCGACGCTGGCGCGCTGCATCTCGGACAGCGGATTCTCGATCGCCGCGTGCGTCTCGCTCAGGAAGAGGTTCGTGTCGTTCTTGATCTTGACGATCTCGAAAGCCTCGGCATAGCGGGCGCGGATCTGGTAGCCGCGATACATCGCCCGGCCGCGCACGCCTTCCACCCACCAGTCGCCGTTGCGCGGGATCTGGCTCTGGTGGCAGCGGATCGCCTCCATCTTCTCGTTGATGACGCTGGAGACGTCGATGATGTACTGCGCGCGGAACGCCGCGGGCGTGATACCGCCGGGGATCGTCTGCTCGTACATGTACACGTTGAAGTCGTTCTTGCGCGTGGCCGCGATCACGCAGTGCGTCACGTTCACGTGGTCCTGGTGCGAGTCCTCGATCCAGTGCGTGAATACCGAGTGCGGGTTCAGGTCGCGGATGATCTTGTCGATGGCGCCGACGGTCTTCCTGTTGTAGCCGATCTCCTCCACGGAGAGCGGCAGGAAGATGACCTCGCGGATGCCGAGCACGCGGGCCGCGTCGCGGGCCTCGCGCTCGCGGTTGGGGCGGTCGTCGGGCACCGTGGCGATGACGGAATACACGTCATTGCCCGCCAGGCTCAGCCGTTTGATCGTTCCGGCCATCCCGATCTCGATGTCGTCGGGGTGGGCGCCGAAAACGATGATGCACTTCTTCGCCGGGGCCTTTGGCGCGGGGGCCTGGTAGCGGGCCGTTGCGCGCAGCGCGCGGACCAGGGGGAGGGAGCGAGGCGTGTTTTTCATGCTGAAAGCGTAGTCCCGGGCCCGTGAAATGTCGGGTCTCGGAGACGCCCGGTTTTCTGGTCCTTTCGGCTCATGCCGCTACTGCGGCGAGAACCGGCGGCGGAGCTCGTACAGCCGGTCGGTGAGCGGCCCGATGCGGTACCCCCCCAGGCGAGCCCGGTTCTCGGCGCCCTCGTGGTCGTAGGACGCCGAATGGAAGGCGATCGACAGCCGGTCGGTATCGAGGATGGCGAACTCGGCCAGCTTCGATTCGCGCTTCCGGGACGGGTCCACCGACCCCGGATTGATGAAATAGACGCGATCGCCGCGCAGCGCTACGGTGCCCTCGGCCGGGATCTCGCGCACGTCCTCGCCGTCGACCTCGTACACCTTGGGATGGTGGGTGTGGCCGAACAGGCAGATGCGGGCGTCCGGGAAGTCCTCGCGCAGGTACCGGGCGTTGTCGGCGATGAGCGCGGGCTTGGCGATGTATTGGTCCACCACCCGGACGCCGCCGTGGATCAGCACGATCCTCTCGCAAAGGGCGCGTCGCGGGGGGTGGGTGGTGAGGTACTCGGGGGGCTCGGGGGAGAGGGCCCGGCGCGTGCGGCGCAGCGAATACTCGACCTTGGAGGCGGTGTGCTCGAAGCCCAGGCGGCCGATGCCGATCAGGTCGTGGT
>JBKJYC010000341.1:0-5142 GCA_046715885.1 Usitatibacter sp. | reverse complement strand
GTGCTGGAGTGCACCGGCCTGTTCACGACCAAGGAGAAGGCGGGCGCGCACCTGAAGGGTGGCGCGAAGAAGGTCATCATCTCGGCGCCCGGCGGAAAGGACGTGGACGCAACCGTCGTCTACGGCGTGAACCACAGTGTGCTCAAGGCCTCGCACGAGGTGATCTCGAACGCCTCCTGCACCACCAACTGCCTGGCGCCCCTGGTGAAGCCGCTGCACGAGAAGATCGGCGTGATCACCGGCCTCATGACGACGATCCACGCCTATACCAACGACCAGGTGCTCACCGACGTCTACCACGAGGACCTGCGACGCGCCCGCTCCGCGACCCAGTCGCAGATCCCGACGAAGACCGGCGCCGCCGCCGCCGTGGGCCTGGTGCTGCCCGAGCTGAACGGCAAGCTGGACGGCTTCGCGATGCGCGTGCCGACGATCAATGTGTCGTTCGTCGACCTCTCGTTCATCGCCGCGCGCGACACCACCGTCGACGAGGTGAACGCCACCATGAAGGAGGCCGCCGGCAAGCCCGAGTGGAAGGGCATCCTCGGGTACAACAACGGTCCGCTGGTGTCGGTCGACTTCAACCACAACCCGCTGTCCTCGATCTTCGACGCCACGCTCACTAAGGTGTCGGGGCGGCTCGTGAAGGCCTGCAGCTGGTACGACAACGAGTGGGGTTTCTCGAACCGCATGCTCGACGTCACCACTGCGTGGATGGCGGCGAAGTAGGGCCATGGCCTGGGCGTTGCTCCTCGTCGCGGGACTGTGCGAGATCGGCTGGGCCGTCGGCCTGAAATACACCGACGGATTCTCCAAGCCCTTGCCCACCGCGCTCGTGGGCTTGAAACTCGTGACCCCGGAGGCGTGATGCACAACCCTTTCACGGCCCATCCCAAAGATGTCGGCGAGACGTATGGCGAGCATGCGGCGTTCGCGATGCGCTACGGCGCGAAGATGACTTTGGGCGGGATCGCGGCGCTGGCCCACGGACTGTTCCCGTTCCTGTTCCACACGACGGCGAGCCGCATCACCGACGAGCTCGCGCGGATGCTGCTGGAAGCGCGCAATCGCGGGCGCATCGCCAGCCAAGACGAGCTCCTATGAACGTTCGGAAGATGTCGGACCTGGACCTGAAGGGAATGCGCGTCTTCATCCGCTCCGACCTGAACGTCCCACAGGACGACGCCGGGAAGATCACCGACGACACGCGCATCCGCGCCTCCGTGCCCGGCATCCGCCAGGCGCTCGAGCAGGGCGCCGCGGTCATGGTCACCTCGCACCTGGGCCGCCCGACGGAGGGCCGGTTCTCCGAGGCCGAATCCCTGGCACCCGTGGCGCAACGCCTGGGCGAGCTCCTCGGACGCGCCGTCCCGCTCAAGCGCGACTGGCTGGACGGCGTGGACGTGAAACCCGGCGAGGTGGTGCTGCTGGAGAACGTCCGCTTCACCAAGGGCGAGAAGAAGAACGACGACGGGGTGGCGAAGAAGATGGCCGCGCTGGCCGACGTCTACGTGAACGACGCGTTCGGCACCGCGCACCGCGCCGAGGCGAGCACCCACGGCATCGCCAGGCATGCCAAGGTCGCCGTGGCCGGTCCGCTTCTCGCCGCCGAGCTCGAAGCCCTGGGACGTGCGCTCGCCAACCCGAAGCGACCGCTCGTGGCCATCGTCGCCGGCTCCAAGGTCTCCACCAAGCTCACCATCCTCAAGACGTTGTCGCAGCGGGTGGACCAGCTGATCACCGGCGGGGGCATCGCCAACACCTTCATGCTCGCCGCGGGCCTGCCGATCGGCAAGTCGCTGTGCGAGCCGGACCTGGCACCCGAGGCCAAGGAGATCCTGGTGATGATGGAGGCGCGCGGCGCGAGAGTGCCCTTGCCGGCAGACGTCGTGGTGGCCAGCGCGTTCGCCGCCGACGCTCCAGCCACCGTCAGGATGGCCACCGAAGTCGGGGAAAACGAGATGATCCTGGACATCGGCCCGGAGACGGCCAAGGGCTACGCGCGGATCCTCGAAGGCGCCGGCACCATCGTCTGGAACGGACCCGTGGGCGTCTTCGAGTTCGACGCTTTCGGCAAGGGCACCCAGGCCATTGCCGAGGCGATCGCGCGCTCGAACGCGTTCTCCATTGCCGGCGGCGGCGACACCCTCGCCGCGATCGCCAAGTATGGCGTCACCGACCGGATCGGGTACATCTCGACCGGCGGCGGCGCCTTCCTCGAGTTCCTCGAAGGCAAGACGCTCCCCGCCGTCGAGATCCTCGAGCAACGCGGGGCCGAACGAGGATGATGCGCCGCACGAAGATCGTCGCCACGCTGGGCCCCTCCTCGAGCGACCCCGCCACGCTCGAGCGCATGTTCCTCGCCGGCGTGGACGTGGTGCGCCTGAACTTCTCCCACGGCACGGCCGAGGACCACATGAAGCGCGCCGAGCTGGTGCGCGAGACCTGCCGCAAGGTGGGTCGCGCCGTGGGCATCATGGCCGACCTCCAGGGCCCGAAGATCCGCGTGGGCAAGTTCAAGGACGGCAAGGTGGCGCTGCGGCCCGGTGACAGGTTCGTGCTCGACAGCACCATCGTGTTGGGCGACAACACGCGCGTGGGCCTGGATTACAAGGAGCTGCCCCGCGACGTGAAAAGCGGCGACGTGCTCCTGCTGGACGACGGCAAGATCGTGCTCGACGTGGCGAGCGTGCGCGGCAGCGAGATCCACACCGTCACGCGCCACGGCGGGACGCTCTCGAACAACAAGGGCATCAACCGCCAGGGCGGCGGCCTCACGGCGCCGGCGCTCACGCCCAAGGACATGGACGACATCTGCACCGCCGTGAAGATGAAGGTGGACTACATCGCGGTCTCGTTTCCCAAGAGCGGCGCCGACATGTACATGGCGAAGGAGCTGATGCGCGCCGCCGGCGGCGAGGCGTTCCTGATCGCGAAGATCGAGCGCGCCGAGGCCATTCCCGCGCTCCAGGAGATCATGATCGCCTGCGACGGCATCATGGTGGCCCGCGGCGACCTCGCCGTGGAGGTGGGCGACGCCACGGTGCCCGCGCTGCAGAAGCGCATGATTCGCGAGGCGAGGCAGCTGAACAAGCTCACCATCACCGCGACCCAGATGATGGAGTCGATGATCTCCTCGCCCGTGCCGACGCGCGCGGAAGTCTCGGACGTCGCCAATGCGGTGCTCGACGGCACGGACGCCGTCATGCTCTCCGCCGAGTCGGCCTCGGGCCAGTACCCGGTGGAGACGATCGAGGCGATGCACCGGATCTGCGTCGAGGCGGAGAAGTCGCAGGAGGTGAAGCTGGAGAGCGAGTTCCTCGACCGCGTCTTCACGCGCGTGGACCAGTCGATCGCGATGGCCGCGCTCTTCACCGCCTTTCACCTCAAGGTGAAGGCCATCGCCGCGCTCACCGAGTCGGGCTCCACCGCGCTCTGGATGTCGCGACTGAACTGCGGCGTGCCGATCTACGCGCTCACCTCGCAGACCGCGACGCGCTATCGCACCACGCTCTTCCGCGACACCTACCCCCTGATGGTGAAGTTCGTCGGCCATGACCGCGAGGAGCTGCTCGCCGAGGCCGAATCCGTGCTGGTGAAGAGCGGCGTGGTGAACGATGGCGACCTGATCGTGCTCACCATCGGCGAGCCGATCGGCAAGTCCGGCGGGACCAACACCATGAAGATCGTTCGCGTGGGAGAGCATCGCCGCGCCTAGCCCGCCCCACGGTAAAATCGACGTTCCCCTGAAGAGGAAGACATGGATACCAAACTGATGAGCGAAACCGCCCGCGCCATGGTGGCGCCGGGCAAGGGACTGCTGGCCGCCGACGAGAGCCCGGGCACGTGCAAGAAGCGCTTCGACGCCGTCGCCGTCGAATGCAACGAGGAAAGCCGCCGCGTGTATCGCGAGCTCCTCTTCACGACGCCGGGCATCGAGCAGTACGTGAGCGGCGTGATCCTCTTCGACGAGACGCTGCGCCAGAAGACCAAGGACGGCGTGAACTTCGCCGAGTACCTGGAGGGCAAGGGAATCATCCCCGGCATCAAGGTCGATGCCGGCGCCCAGGACATGGCCCTGCACCCCGGCGAGAAGGTGACCGAAGGCCTGGACGGGCTCGCCAAGCGGATGGGTGAATATTTCAAGCTGGGCGCGCGCTTCGCGAAATGGCGCGCCGTGATCACGATCGGCGAGAGCATCCCTTCGGCCGCCTGCATCAAGGCCAACGCCCATGCGCTCACGCGCTACTCGGCCATCTGCCAGGAAGCCTCCATCGTCCCGATCGTCGAGCCCGAGGTGCTGCTGGACGGAAGCCACTCCGCGGAGCGCAGTGAGCGCGTCCACGAGGACACGCTGGAAGCGCTCTTCCACGAGCTGGAGCGCCACGGCGTCAGCCTGGAGCACGTGATCCTCAAGGCGAGCATGGTGGTGTCGGGCAAGGAGAACCCGAAGCAGGCGGCGGTGCAGGAAGTGGCCGAGCGCACGCTGCGCGTTCTCAAGCGCACGGTTCCCGCGGCGCTGCCGGGCGTGGTGTTCCTCTCCGGCGGCCAGACCGACGAGAACGCGACCGCGCACCTGGACGCCATGAACCGCATGGGCGCGCCTTGGCCGCTCACGTTCAGCTACAGCCGCGCGTTGCAAGCGGTGGCGCTGAACGCATGGCGCGGGCAGGCGGGCAACGTCGCCGGGGCGCAGAAAGCCTTCGCCCATCGCGCGCTGATGAACAGCCTCGCCTCGAAGGGCCAGTGGAACCGGGACCAGGAGAAGAAGGCTGCCTGATCGAAAACCCGGGTCAGAGTCGACTTCCGTGGAGCCCCCGGTCTTCGAGACCTCGATCCGCAGCCTTCCCCTGGTCGCGCGCGGCAAGGTGCGCGACATCTATGCGGTGGGCGAGGACCGGCTTCTCGTGGTCACCACCGACCGCCTGTCCGCCTTCGACGTGGTGCTGCCCACGCCGATTCCGGGGAAGGGACGCATCCTCACGGAACTCTCGAACTTCTGGTTCGCGAAATTTGCGGGAATGGTCCCCAACCAGCTTACCGGGGTGGATCCGGAAAGCGTGGTGGCCCCCGAGGAGCGCGCGCAGGTGCGCGGCCGCTCGCTGGTCGTGAAGAAGTTGAAGCCCCTGCCGGTGGAAGCCG
>JBKJYC010000340.1:0-3757 GCA_046715885.1 Usitatibacter sp. | reverse complement strand
AGCAGCAAGGCGTGGGACACGCGCCCGTCGATGATGTGCGCGGACTTGACGCCGTTCCTCACCGCGTCGAGCGCGCATTCGACCTTGGGCAGCATGCCGCCGGAGATCGTCCCGTCGTCGATCATCTCGTTCACCTTCTTCGCGGTGAGGCCGGTGACCACTTTGCCGTCCTTGTCGAGCACCCCGGTGGTGTTGGTGAGCAGGATCAGTTTCTCGGCCTGAAGCGTCACCGCGAGCTTGCCCGCGGCCACGTCGGCGTTGATGTTGTACGCCGTGCCGTCCTCGTCGGCGCCGATGGGCGCGATCACCGGGATGAAGTCGCGCGAGTCGAGCAGCTGGATGATCTCCGGGTCGATGCGCACCACCTCGCCCACGAGACCGACGTCGATCTTCTTCTTCTTGTCGTCCTTGCTCGCCACCTTGAGCTTGCGCGCGTGGATGAAATGCCCGTCCTTGCCGGTGAGCCCCACCGCCTTGCCCCCGGCCTTGTTGATGAGGGTCACGATCTCCTGGTTGATGAGGCCGCCCAGCACCATCTCGACCACGTCGAGCGTCTCCTCGTCGGTGACGCGCATCCCCTGGATGAACTGGCTCTGCTTGCCGAGTTTCTGCAGCAGCGCCCCGATCTGCGGGCCGGCGCCGTGCACGACGACCGGGTTCATGCCGATCAGCTTCAGCAGCACGATGTCCTCGGCGAAATCCTCCTGCAACGCGCGGTCGGTCATCGCGTTGCCGCCGTACTTGATCACGATGGTGCGGTCGTAGAACTTCTGGATGTAGGGCAGGGCCTCGATGAGGACCTCGGCCTTCTGCATGGAGGAGAGCTTGGGGGGCATGGAAGCGGGCGCGGGAAAGGGCGCGAGTATTGTAGCGGCAAACAAAAAGGGTCCCGGTGGTTCTTCGGGCTGTCGGCCGGCCCCGGGGGCGGGGGCAAGACCCGGATGCTAAGATTTGACTCGAACGCACCCCAAGCCTCGCTTCCCATGCCCGACCCGCGCTTCGCGGAAATCGAGGGCCACCGGCCCTACCTGATGCGCTATGCCCTGGCCCAGTTGCGCGATGCGCAGCTCGCGGAGGAGGCTGTGCAGGAGGCTCTGCTCGCCGCTCTCGAGAGCCTCGCCAGCTTCGGCGGCAAGTCCACTCTGCGCACCTGGCTCACTTCGATCCTGCGATTCAAGGTGGTGGACCTGCAGCGCCGCATCATCACCGAGCGCGCCCACTTGGAGCTCACCGACTTCGCCGCGGAGACCGAGGACGAGTCGTGGATGGACGAGCTCTTCGCTGCGGACGGCCACTGGCGCAACCCCCCCCAGGCCTGGAGCGACCCCGAGTCGGCCCTGGAGCAGCGCCGCTTCTGGGAAGCCTTCGAGCGCTGCCTCGACCGGCTGCCGCCCGCAGGAGGCCGCGTCTTCTTCAAGCGCGAGGTCATGGGCGAGGATACCGAGGCCATCTGTAAGGCCGAGCGCATCACGGCGTCCAACTGCTGGGTGATCCTGCATCGCGCCCGCCTCAACCTGCGTGCCTGCCTTGAGAAAAACTGGTTCGGAAAAGGAGCCCCCGGTGGCGGCTGACGCGAGCTGTCGCGAGGCCGCGCGCCTGCTGTCGGCGGCCGTCGACCGCGCGCTCTCGGGCGAGGAGACCCGGGCGCTCGAGCGCCACCTGGCGGACTGCCTGTACTGCCGCAACTACGAGATCCAGCTGAAGTTCCTGCACCAGGCGGCGGGACGGTTCCGGACGGACGACTGAAGCATCCGTCAGCGATCCAACAACGTATGAGCGGAGGCACCATGAGCACGAAGAAGGCGTTGTTGCAGTCCGCCCTCGCGGGCGTCCTTGCCCTGGGTCTGGCCCAGGGCGTGGCCGCGCAGTCGAAGGCGGACAAGGAGAAGTGCTACGGCATCGCGAAGGCGGGCCAGAATGACTGCGGCACGGCGAAGCACACGTGCGCCGGGAAGTCGACAAAGGACAACGCGCCGGACGAGTGGAAGTACGTTCCCAAGGGGACGTGCGAAAAGCTCGGCGGCAAGACCGGCCCCGGCAGGTAGCGAAACCCCTCAAACTCCAGGAGCTCCCATGAAGACCTCGAAAGCCCTCATCACCTCGGCCGTGGCCGGACTCATCGCCGCCGGATTCTCCATCGACGCCTCCGCGCAGGCGGCCGGCGCCACGGAGAAGTGCTATGGCGTGGCGAAGAAGGGCCAGAACGATTGCGGCACCGCCACCCATTCGTGCTCCGGCAAGGGGGCGAAGGACAACGATCCCACCGAGTGGAAGACGGTGGCCAAGGGCACGTGCGAGAAGATGGGCGGCAAGCTCACCGCGGCCGCGGGCGACGGCAAGAAGGCGCCCGCCGAGAAGCCCTACGTGCCCAGCGGCGGCTGATGCCCGGGACGCGCACGCCCGATGCGAGCCACGCCGGCATCGGGCTGCGCGCGCCGCACTACAAGGAGCTCGCGGCGCGCAAGCCGCGCGTCTCCTTCCTCGAGGTCCATAGCGAGAATTTCTTCGGGGCCGGCGGCGCTCCCCTCGCGTGGCTCGAGCGTTTCCGCGCCGACTATCCCCTGAGCCTGCACGGCGTCGGCCTGTCGCTGGGCTCCGCCGATGCCCTCGACGCGAACCACCTGTCGAAACTGGCCGCGCTGTCGCGGCGTTTCGAGCCGGCGCTGGTTTCAGAGCACCTGTGCTGGGGATCCATCGGCGGTCGCTACGCCAACGACCTGCTGCCGCTGCCGTACACCGAGGAGTCTCTCGCTCACGTGGTCACGCGCATCGGCGAGGTGCAGGAGCGACTGGGGCGGCGCATCCTAGTGGAGAACGTCTCCTCGTACCTCGAGTTCGAGGATTCCACCATACCTGAATGGCAGTTCGTCGCCGAGGCCGCGCGCGCCTCGGGATGCGGCATCCTGCTGGACGTGAACAACATCCACGTGAACGCGGCGAACCACGGCTTCGACGCGGCCGAGTATCTCGACGCGATTCCCGCCTCAGCGGTCGGCGAGATCCACCTCGCCGGCTACGAGGAGCACGACGGCGTGCTCATCGATACGCACGGCGCGCACGTTTCGCCCGGGGTCTGGGCGCTCTACGAGCAGGCTCTCGCGCGCTTCGGCGCGCAGCCCACGCTGGTCGAATGGGACACCGACATCCCCGCGCTCGACATCCTGCTCGGGGAGGCCGAGGCCGCGAATGCGATCCTCGCCCGCCATGGCGCGCCCGTGCGCACGGGAACTGCGAGCTGAGGTGAAGCGCCTGGCGCGGGTCCAGCGGGATTTCCTCGCAGCCGTGGTCGATGCGCGGGAAGAGGCGCGCGCGCCGGCAGTTCGCGCCGGCGGGGTCGGACCCTCCGCGCGCCTGGCGATTTTCCGGCACAACCTCCACGCCAACTGGCGCGGCGCGCTCGCGCAGACATTCCCCGTGGTCGTACGCCTCGTGGGCGAGGCCTTCTTCGGAGAAGCCGCGCGGCGTTACGCGCTCGCCCATCCCTCCACCAGCGG
Source organism: Usitatibacter sp. (assembly GCA_046715885.1). GTDB lineage: Bacteria > Pseudomonadota > Gammaproteobacteria > Burkholderiales > Usitatibacteraceae > Usitatibacter. The sequence goes on along the minus strand of JBKJYC010000340.1, from coordinate 263 downwards.
GGATCTGCACGAGTTCGGGGCAGGCTTCGCCGCGTTTCTCGAGAAGTATCCTTACGCCCGCGATCTCCCCTACCTGCGCGACGTGGCGCGCCTCGAGTGGGCCTGGCACGAGTCCTTTCACGCCGGGGAGGTCGCGCCCATCGACCTGGATGCGCTCGCCCTCATCCCGGTCGAAAGGCAAGGCGACATCCGGTTCGCATTGCATCCGGCGGCACGCCTCGTCGACTCCGACTTTCCGATCCTCGCGATCTGGGAGGCCAACC
>JBKJYC010000339.1:0-4423 GCA_046715885.1 Usitatibacter sp. | reverse complement strand
CGAAAGGCTTGAAAGGCGCCAAGCCGGTCGAGAAGATCATCGCGGGCCCGGTCTCCGGGCAGTCGGCCACTGCGGCGAAGGGCGCGGTGAAACCCGAAGTGAAAGGCGATGCGAAGAAGGACGGGGCCGTGGCGAAAGACGCCAAGAAGGAAGACGTCCAGCTGAACGCCGCGCTCAACCACCTGAAGGGGCTGCCGCTCGCCACCGCCGCGGTAACCCGGTAACCGCGGCCGGGCGGCCGGCCTTCCAACGCATGGACGACCGCCAGCGCCTGCGCTACAGCAGGCACCTGTTGCTGAACGAGTTCGGCGAGGACGCGCAGGAACGCCTCCTCGCCGCCCGCGTTTTGGTGATCGGCGCGGGTGGGCTCGGTTCGTCGGCGTTGCTCTACCTTGCCTCGAGCGGCATCGGGCACATCACGGTTTGCGATGGGGATCGCGTCGAGCTGACCAACCTCCAGCGCCAAGTGGTGCATCGCGACGCCTCGATCGGGCAGCCGAAGGCCACCTCCGCCGCCGCGACCCTGGCGGGCATCAATCCCGAGATCCACATCGAAGCTCTCGAGGAGCGTGCCGGTCCCGAGCGGCTCGCAGAGCTGGTGCGCGCGGTCGACGTGGTGCTCGACTGCTCCGACAACTTCGCCACACGGCATGCATTGAATCGCGCCTGCGTGGCCGCATCTAAGCCATTGGTATCCGGCGCCGGCATCCGTTTCGACGGCCAAGTGGCGGTCTTCGACTTGCGGCGTCCCGATTCATCCTGCTATCACTGCCTGTTTCCGGATCCCGGGGAAGGCGAGCAGGAGCGCTGCGCGACGTTGGGCGTGTTCGCGCCGCTGGTGGGCGTCATCGGCACGATGCAGGCCCTGGAGGCGATCAAGCTGGTGGCGGGTGTGGGCGAGACGTTGGCCGGGCGGCTGCAGCTATTCGACGCGCTCGCCAGCCGGTGGCACGAGGTCCGACTTTCGCGCGATCCGCATTGCGGGGTTTGCGGCGTCCCGCGCGCCGCAGCCGCCTAGGAGACATACATGGACAGGTTTCGCTTCCCACTGCTCCTCGCGTTCGCCACGGTACTCGCACTCCCGGCTTCCGCGCAGACGCTCTACAAGCTGATCGACAAGAACGGCAAGGTCACCTACGCGGAAAAGCCGCCGAACGGCTTCGACGGGAAGGTGATTCGCATGGACATCGATCCCAACGCCAATACCGCCGTGTTGCCGAAGCCCGGCACCACGGGCGGCGAGGGCGGCGCCTCGCGCGACAGCGAGACGCTGCGCAAGAGCGTGCAGGACGCGCGCCGGGTGGAAGACAAGGTCGAGCGCGCGCGAGAGACGGTCGCTCGGGCGAAGGCGAACCTCCAGAACCTCATCGACAATGCCAAGGAGAACGACGTGATGCGCATGGGCAAGGTCGGCGGTGGCTCGCGCCCGGTTCTTTCCGAGGAGTACCAGGCGCGCATCGCGGAGGCCGAAGCGCAAGTGAAGGTCGCCGAGGAAGAGCTCGCACGCATCGAGGGCGGAAGGTAGCCCGGATGGGTCTTGCGCGCGCCACTTTGCTGGTCCTCGCGGCGCTGCTGCCGGTTTCGCTTTCCGCGCAGACCCTCTACAAGCTGGTCGACAAGGCGGGCAAGGTCTCGTACGCGGACCGGGTGCCCAAGGGATTCGACGGCGAGGTGACGCCGCTCGCCATCGACCCAGCGGCCAACGCCAACAGCCCGGTTCGAAGCGCTCCGGCGAAAACGGAGGGCCTGCCGAGGGATCACAATTCGGAGCGGCGCGAAGCGCGCACGCGGCTGCAGTTGGCGTTCGATCGCGCAGCGGCGAGGCTGGCGGCTGCGAGGAAAGCGCTCGCCGACGGCGCGGCCCCGAATGAGGACGAGTACCAGACGATCCAGCAGCGCTTCGACGCGCGACCCGACACGGCCGGCCCGCGCGCCAATTGCCGCAGGCAGTCCGATGCGAACGGCCGGGCGATTTGGGTCTGTCCCACGATCGTCCCGGGCGAGAAGTATCGTGACCGCCAGAGCGCGCTGGAAGACGCCGTGCGCGAGGCGGAGGCTCAGCTCGCCGAGGCCGAGACGGCCTTCCGCAAAGGCACGGACTAGCCCCTCGCCGCCTGCGCGAGGTCCCAGCGCGGGAACACCGGAAAGCCGCCTTCGCCCGGAAGGCCCTGCGGGAACTTGAGCGCTGCGGCAAAGGCGATCATCGCGCCGTTGTCGGTGCACAGCCGCGGTGGCGGGAAGAACACTTCGCCGCCCGATTTCTTCGCGGCCTCGACGAGGCGCGAGCGCAGGCTCGCGTTGGCGCCGACCCCGCCGGCGACCACGAGGCGATCCAGGCCCTCCGCGACGAGCGCCCGGAGGCATTTGGCCACGAGCACGTCGACGACCGCCGCCTGGAACGACGCAGCGAGGTCCGAGCGCGTGGCCTCATCGAGCGGGCCTGCCTGGCGAACACGAATGAGCACCGCGGTCTTCAGGCCGCTGAAGCTGAAATCCAGGGCGCGGCTCGCGAGCTTCGGGCGCGGCAGGGCGAAGCGCTTCGGATTGCCGCGCTCCGCGAGCTTCGCCAGTGCGGGACCGCCCGGATATCCCAGGCCCAGCACGCTCGCGGTCTTGTCAAAAGCTTCACCGGCCGCATCGTCCACCGTTTCGCCCAGTAGCCGATAGCGGCCCACGCCGTCGACGCGCATCAGTTGCGTGTGGCCGCCGGACACGAGCAGGGCCACGAACGGAAACGCGGGACGCGATTCGCCCACCAGCGGGGAAAGCAGGTGTCCTTCGAGGTGGTGGATGCCGGCCACGGGCTTGCCCAGTGCGATGCCCAGTCCCGCCGCGACCGAGGCCCCCACCAGCAACGCGCCGGCAAGTCCGGGGCCTTGGGTAAAGGCCACCAGATCCACGTCCTCGAGGCGCTTGCCAGCCTGGGAAAGGGCCTCGCGCGTGAGCGGGATGAGGCGCCGGATGTGGTCGCGCGAAGCCAGCTCGGGCACGACCCCGCCGTAGAGCGCATGCAGGTCCACTTGCGAGTGCAACGCTTCGCCAAGCAGTCCCGCCCCGGTGTCGTAGAGGGCTACGCCGGTCTCGTCGCAGGACGTCTCGATGCCGAGGACCAGCATGGCAGGCGAAATGGCTTCCGGGAGATGCAAAAGCCTGATATTATGCGTGGTTTTCGCCGTTCGACGAGTCCTTCGCGCCCTATGCCCATCATCCGAGTCAAGGAAAACGAGCCATTCGACGTCGCCCTTCGCCGCTTCAAGCGGGCGGTCGAGAAGACCGGGCTCCTTACCGAACTGCGCGCCCGCGAGTTCTATGAAAAGCCGACCGCGGAGCGCAAGCGCAAGCATGCCGCGGCCGTGAAGCGCCGTTACAAGCGCATGCGCGCGCAGATGCTGCCGCCGAAGCTGTACTGACCCGGGCTCGTCGAGCACGGGTTCGCGACACCCCTGATTCCCGCGGCGAGCCGGGCCCTGTGCCCCGCTCGCCGCGATGTTTTTGAGGAGATCCGACATGGCACTGCGCGAGCAGCTGAACGAGGACATCAAGGTATCGATGAAGGCGCGCGAGGCCGACAAGCTCGGCGCGCTGCGACTGCTGCTGGCGGCGGTGAAGCAGCGCGAAGTCGACGAACGCATCACCCTTGGCGATGCGGAGGTGATCGCGGTCATCGAGAAGATGGTGAAGCAGCGCAAGGATTCCATCTCCCAGTTCGAGAAGGCCCAGCGCCAGGACCTCGCGGACAAGGAGAAGTACGAGATCTCGGTGCTGCAGGCCTACTTGCCGCAACAGCTCTGCGCGGAAGAAGTCGATTCGATCATCGTCGAGGCCATCGCCGCGACGGGCGCCGCATCCCCAGCGGACATGGGCAAGGTGATGGGTGCGGTGAAACCCCGGGTGGCCGGCAAGGCCGACATGGGCAAGGTCTCCGCCCTGATCAAGGCGAAGCTCGCCGGCGGATAATCCCCGCATGATCCCGCAGGACTTCATCCAGACCCTGCTTGGCCGCGTCGACATCGTCGATGTCATCGACAAGTACGTGAAGCTGAAGAAGGCGGGGGCCAACTTCCAGGCGTGTTGCCCCTTCCACAACGAGAAGACGCCGTCCTTTTCGGTGAGCCCCACCAAGCAGTTCTACCACTGCTTCGGATGCGGGGCCCATGGCAACGCGATCGGCTTCCTCATGGAATATTCGGGGCAGTCCTATCCCGATGCGATTCGCACGCTCGCCGAATCGATGGGATTGGCCGTGCCCGAGGAACGCTCGCGCAATGCGCGGGCCCCGGACGATCGCGCGCCCACGCTTGCCGCCCTCATGATGGAGGCTCTGGGCTATTACCGCGCGCAACTGAAGAAATCCCCGGCAGCGATCGAGTACCTGAAGAAGCGCGGGCTCTCCGGCGAAGTCGCCGCGCGCTTTGGCCTGGGT
>JBKJYC010000338.1:0-4049 GCA_046715885.1 Usitatibacter sp. | reverse complement strand
CACGAGCGTGCCCCATTGGCCGATGGTGCGGATGCCGGCGTCCACACGCGCGAGCATGGCGGCGGGCGCTGCGGTCTGGCGCAGGGTCCGGTCGTGCACGTCGTAGAGCGTGTGGCCTCCATCGCCGATCACCTGGTGCGCGATCAGCAGCACGGCGCCCACGACCGTGGCGCCCGCGGCAAGGGGAATCAGCGCGGCGCCGGCAGCGAGGAGCACCAGCCCGCAGAGCATGGCCCGCGCCGCGCCGAGGCGGCGCGCCAGGCGCGGTGCCATCCAGGCGCCCGCGAGGGAGCCCAGGCCACCGGCGGCGAAGATCAATCCCAGGGCGCCGGTTTCGAACCCGAGGTCCCGAGCCACGTAGATCATGTAGCTCGTGCCCGCGAGGCTCGAGCCCAGGGCGATGAGCAACTCGATGCCCGCCAGCACGCGCAGGAGGGGGGTGCCCCGAAGCGCAGCGATGCCGGCACGCGCTTCAGCCACCAGCGCCCGCGTCGCTTCACGCAAGCCGGCGCGGGCCGCGGCCGCCACCAGCATCCAGAAGGCCAGGTGCTGCGCGTGGGCGAGCCATGCGAGCATCCCGAAGATCCCGGCGCGCCCGAAGTCGGCGGCGAGCATTACGGCGCGCTTGTCGAGCCGATCGACGAGGGCGCCGAGCAGCAGGGTTGCGGTCGCGCCGGCGAGCACGTCGGCCACCAGGAGAAATCCCATCTGCAGGGGCGTCACCGCCAACGCGAGCGTGGCGATCCACGGGATCGCGAGCCGGCTCAGCATCGAGCCGAAATTGGAGACGGCTTCCGCGGCGAGGACGCGCGCGAAGCGCGCGGGCGCCGCCACGGCTAGGGCCGGATTTCGGCGCCGATTTCCCTCAGGGCCCGGAAGTGTCGCGGCGTGGACTCGACGTCCAGCGCACCTCTCGCCATCGCCTCGAGCACCTTGGTGCACACCTCGCGCTCGCTGCCGCCCGAGAGCATGCTGTCGAACACGGTGAGCTTGGCGCGCGCGGCGAAGGCGCTCTTCTGCTCCTCGTGGAAGCGGCGTGCCGCCTCCTCGCCCTGGGTCTGCGTGAGCAGCCGCTTCACGAAGTCGAGGTACTTGTCGGCGGAGCGCACCAGTTCGGCGTTGCGCTCGTTCCATGCGGCGCGTGCGAGGCGGGCCGAATCGCGGTCGACGCTGCCGCATTTGCCGGCGAAGGAGCGGGTCACCTGGTCGAGTGTGAGCGCGTAGCCGGCGGCGGTATTGCGTGCCTTCGTGACCGCAGGCGCGGGCTCGAGCGCTTCGGCGCCGCAAGCCGCAATGACCAGCACAACGCCCGCGGCGATGTGACATTTCATCGGCCAAACCTCCCCGGGCTGTATCGCCCTTCCAGCCCATTCTAAAGAGGAAGATGCCCGCGGCGCTAGAGGTCGCGGGGGTGGTCGATGTCGAAGAGGATGCCGCGCTCCGCGGTCGTGACCAGGACCACGGCCTCGCGATGCCGCGCAACCACGGCCCTCGCGCCCTCATCGCCTGCCAGCGCGCAAAGCTCCCCCGCGAGCCGCGAAGAGAACCCAACCGGATGGCCGCGTTCGCCCGACGCCAGCACCGGAGCCGCCAGCAAAGCGCCCCGCTCGAGGGCCTCGGCGACGGCCTTCGACACCGCCGCGGGCACGCGCGGCATGTCGGCAAGCGCAACGATCCAGCCTTCGACATCGCGACTCGCCTCCACCCCCGCGGCGATGCTCGCCCCGAGGCCGTCGCGCGAGCGGCTCGTGGCAAGAACCTCGCAGCCCACGGCGCGAAGCCGGCGCGCGATCTCCTCGTCGCCGTCGCGCACGATGGCGAGCGCATTGCCCACGCCCGCGAGGAGGTTGCGTGCGGAGGCCTCGCCGATGGCGAGCCCGGGTTCGAACGGATGCAGGAGCTTGGCAGAGCCGAAGCGAAGGGAAGCGCCGCCCGCGAGCAGCAGGCCGCGGATCACGACAGCGCAGCTTCGACGACGATCTCGCAGCCTAGCCCGAGATCGACGGTGCGCGTCTCGTAGCGATGTCCCGCCATCAGGCGCGCCGGCGGTTCGCCCCGCGCTCCGCCCTCTCCAGCACGATGTTGTTGCGCGTGGCGACCAGGTCGGCGAGGATCGCCACCGCGATCTCGGGCGGCGTGCGCGAGCCGATGGCGAGGCCCACCGGCCCGCGCAGCTTCGCGATCTGCCCGGCGCTCAAGTCGAAATCGGCGAGGCGCCTGCGGCGATCGGCGCTGGTCTGCTTCGAGCCCACGGCGCCCACATAGAAGGCCTCGCTCTTCAACGCCTCCAGCAGCGCCATGTCGTCCACCTTGGGATCGTGCGAAACGGTGAGGATCACGCAGTGGCCGTCGGGCCTGAATGCGACCACGGCATCGTCGGGCATGCCTTCGGCCCATTGCGTTCCCGCGACGCGCCAGGCGCTGCGGTACTCCTCGCGCGGGTCGCAGACGAAGACCTTGAAGTCGAGCGTCTCGGCCACCTGCGCGAGGTAGATGGCGATCTCGGAGGCGCCGATGATCAGCATGCGCCAGCGCGGCCCGTGCACGCTGGTGAACTGTCGCTCCCCGCGCGCGCATTCGTCGGAGGGCAGCGCATCGGCGAAGCTCCAGGCGCCGCTGGCGAGGTCCACGTGGCGCGCGACGATGCGCCCGCCGGCGATGCGCTGCAGGAGCTGCTCCAGGTCCGAAGGCAGCACCTGCGCCTCGATGATCACCTCGAGCTGGCCGCCGCACGGCAGGCCGAAGCGCCGCGCCTCCTCGGTGGTGACGCCATAGGCGGCGAAATACGGCTTGCGCCCGGCGTACTCGTCGCGGCGCGCCACCAGGTCGTCCTCGATGCAGCCGCCGGAAACGGAGCCGACCAGGATGCCGTCATCGCGGATGGCGAGCAGCGAGCCGGGCGGGCGCGGGCTGGCGCCGAAAGTCTGCGTCACCGTCACCAGCCACACGCGGTGACCCGCGCGCTTCCATTCCAGCGCGCGTTGCAGGACGTCGAGGTCGAGGCTTTGCATGCCACGATTCTACCCGGGCATCTCGAGAAGACGCCGATGCCCTACCGCGCGGCACTGGTCATGACCGGGGCCAGCGCCTCGAGGAGGCGCGGGTAGATGGACTATGGCACGGGGCAAACGTGCCCGGAAACTTCAAAAGGAGAAGAGCTCCTTCAGCGCCTGGCGGTATTCGTCGAAAGCCACGTAGGACAGATTGTGGTGCGAGCCGCCCTCCACCTTGATGAAGCGCTTCTTCGACTTCGCCGCCGCGTAGAGCTTTTCTCCCATCGCCACCGGCACGATGCGGTCCTGCGTGCCGTGCGTGATGAGAATGGGCGCCTTGATGTCGCCGATCTTGGAGAGCGTGTCGAAGCGCTGCGTGAGGATCAGGTCCACCGGCAGGTAGCTCCAGGCGCTTTCCGCGATCATGTCCTTGATCGAGGTGAACGTCGCTTCCAGCACCACCCCCGCGACGTCCGGGTGGCGCCGCGCGACTTCCGCAGCGATGGCGCCGCCCAGCGAGTGGCCCACGATGACGCGCGGCTTCCCGGGCGCCAGCTTGCCCAGGTATTCGTAAGCTGCTTGCGCATCCTCGTACGCAAGCTCCTCGGTGGGCGAGAGCGCCGCGCTCTTGCCGAACCCGCGGTAATCGACCGCGAGCACCGAGAAGCCGAGCTTCTTCCAGCGATCGACGCGCGTGACGCTGCCCGAGAGGTTCCAACGCGCGCCGTGGAGGTAGAGCATCACGGGCGCTCCCGGCGACTCGGCGGGAAGCCACCAGGCGTGGAGCCGGTCGCCGTTCTTGCCGACCTCGACCCAGTGTTCCTCGAAGTTCCAGCTGCCACTCGCGGAGCCGCGCCAGACCTCGGTGGTCGGCCGGAAAATAAGCTCGCCCTGGCGCTCGCACAGCTACGCGCATCCGCCCGCGAAAAGGATGCCCAGACCGACGAGGAAAAAGCGAAGGGCGGCCGTGAGCCGCCCCGAGGCGCCTGCGCCCGTGGGGCCCGCCGCCCCCGGGGGGGGGGGGAAGGGGCACAACAAAACCCGCCCCAGAGGCGG
>JBKJYC010000337.1:0-3851 GCA_046715885.1 Usitatibacter sp. | reverse complement strand
TCGTGGAGCTGCTCAATTCCAGCGTCGAGGCGGCCATCGACCGCATCTCCTTCGAGCACCACTCGCTCTCGAAGCGCGCCAAGGACATCGGCAGCGCGGCAGTGTTCGTTTCCCTCGGCCTCACCGTCCTCGTCTGGGGGGTGATCCTCGCCCCACTTCTCTAGGCAGCCTGGGCGAGGAAGTGGCGCGTGTAGCGCGTGTGCATGCGCGCGAGGGGCAGGAGGATGGGAAGGTCGGCGCAGCCCAGCTCGGCATCGAGTGCCGGCTCGCCGCATATCCAGGCGGTGCCCGAGCCATGCTCGGCTTCGACGCAGGCGCGGCCGACCTCAACCATTCGCCCGCGCAGCAGATGCAGCTGCGTGAGGTCGAAGCGTTGCTCGGCATGGTAGCCGCCGCCTCGATGCGCCTCGTCGGGCGACAGGATCCTGCAGGTTCCGACCACGTCGTCGCCGGACATCTCGCGGACCACCAGATGGTCGCAGCGCGCGTCGAACTCGTCGCCGTAGGCACCGTTGTCCGCGATATCGGTCCCGAGCTCGTCGCTGAACACCAGGAAGCGCAGGCGCTGCGCCTGGCGTACCCAGCGCGGGTCGCGGGTCACGCTCACCTCGTAACGCGGGCGTTTCATCGGCCGGCTCCCAGTCGCTCGTGAGGCGACTCTACGGGCGCCCGATGACGCGGGAATGACGGCCTAGCCGAAGCGCCCGGTGATGTAGTCCTCGGTCGCCTGCTTGGCGGGCTTGAGGAAGATCTGGTCGGTGCCGCCGAACTCGATGATCTCGCCCAGGTACATGTAGGCGGTGTAGTGCGAGACGCGCGCGGCCTGCTGCATGTTGTGCGTCACGATGAGGATGGTGATCTTCTTGCGCAGCTCGGCGATCAGCTCCTCGATGGACCCGGTGGCGATCGGGTCCAGGGCCGAGGTGGGCTCGTCGAAGAGCAGGATCTCGGGATCGGTGGCGAGCGCCCGGGCGATGCACAGGCGTTGCTGCTGGCCGCCGGAGAGGTTGAAGGCGAGGTCGTCGAGGCGATCCTTCACCTCTTCCCAGAGCGCCGCGCCCTTGAGCGCCTCTTCCACCTTGTCGTTCATCACCGCACGGCTCTTCACGCCACGCACGCGCATGCCGTAGGCGACGTTCTCGTAGATCGACTTCGGGAACGGATTGGGCTTCTGGAACACCATGCTGATGCGCATGCGCACCTCGATCGGGTCGATCGAGGGCGACAGGATGTTCAGGTTGTCCGGGTACATGCGGATCTCGCCCTCGTAGCGGTTGCCGGGGTAGAGGTCGTGCATGCGGTTGAAGCTGCGCACGAAGGTGGACTTGCCGCAGCCCGAAGGGCCGATCAGCGCCGTCACCTTCTTGTCGTAGATGGGGATGTTGAGCGAGCGCAGCGCGTGGTAGTCGCCGTAGTAGAAATTGAAGTCCTTGGCCTCGGCCTTGATCCTCAGGTCCGCCGGGTCGGCCCGCTCGCCGTGGGCGATGGGGATCGGCTTCGGAACGACGGCAGCGCCTGGCGCGGCTCCCTGGGTCTCTACCATTTGATGTTCTTTCTCAGGCGATAGCGGATGTAGATGGCGAGGCCGTTCATCACCAGGGTCATCACCACCAGCACGAGGCCGGCGGCGGCGGCGTTCACCTGGAACGCTTCCTCGGGTCGCGAGGTCCAGTTGAACATCTGGATCGGCATGACGGTGAACGGCGACATGAGCCAGTCGAACGACAGGAACGGGGGCTCGGCCATGACGGGCGAAGGCGGCAGGAATGCGATGAAGGTGAGCGCCCCGATCGTGATGATGGGCGCCGTCTCCCCGATGGCGCGCGCAAGACCGATTATGACCCCCGTGAGGATGCCTGCCATCGAGTACGGGATGATGTGGTCGCTGGTGGTCTGCCACTTCGTCGCACCCATCGCGTAGGAGCCCTCGCGGATGGCCACGGGGATGGCCCGGATGGATTCGCGCGTGGTCACGATCACGATCGGCAGGATGAGCAGCGCCAGCGTGAGGCCGGCGGTGAGGATCGATTGTCCGAGGCCGAACTGGTAGATGAAGAGCCCCAACGCCAGGAGGCCGTACACGATCGAGGGCACGCCGGCCAGGTTGGTCACGTTGATCTCGATGATGTCGGTCATCCAATTGCGCGGCGCGTACTCTTCGAGATAGACGCCGGCGCCGACACCGAGCGGAACGGCGACCAGCGCGGTGACGAGCATCACGAGGATGGAGCCCACCCAGGCCGAGAGGATGCCGGCGTCCCCCGCGCGCCGCGAAGGAAAGTTGGTGAAGAAGTCCCCCGTGAGCCGCGGCACGCCGTCGATCGCCATGTCGACGAACAACGCGACCAGCGTGAGCACGCCCACCATCAGGCAGAGGACGCCCGTGATGGCGAAGGCCACGTCCCAGCGCTTGTTGCTCGCGATGAGGCTGCGAAGGGCCTGCAGGTCCTTTTCCTGGCGTTCCATCCCCGGGGCGGTGGTGGACATGTCAGTAGGCCTCGCGGAATCGGCGACGCAGCCAATGCCCCATGATGTTGAAAAACAGCGTCAGCAGGAAGAGCACGAGACCCGCCGCGAAGATCGTCTGATAGCCGATGGAGCCGTGCGGCAGATCGCCCAGGGCCACCTGGACGATGTAGGCCGTGATCGTCGCCGCTGGCTCGGTGGGATCGAAGGTGAAGTTGGGTTGCATGCCGGCGGCTACCGCGACGACCATGGTTTCACCGACCGCGCGCGAGATGCCGAGGATGTAGGCGGCAGCAATCCCCGAGATGGCGGCGGGCGCCACGACGCGAGTGGCCGTATAGAAGCGGGTTGCGCCCATGGCGTAGGATCCTTCACGCAGCGCCATGGGCACCGCGCGCATCGCGTCTTCGGCCACCGAGCTCACGTAGGGGATGATCATGACGCCCATGACCAGGCCAGCCGACAGCATGCTGAAACCCGGGAGGTCGGGCCAGATCGACTGCAGGATCGGCGTCACGAAGAGCAGCGCGAAGTACCCGTAGATGATCGTCGGCACGCCGCCCAGCAGCTCGAGGACGGGCTTCGCGACCTCGCGGACCGTGAAGGGCGCGAACTCCGACAGGTAGATGGCGATGATCGTGCCCATGGGGATCGCCACGGCGAGCGCCACGAAGGAAGTGGTCAAGGTGCCGGCAAGAAGGGGCAGGATGCCGTAGCGCGGTTCCGAGAACAGGGGCGTCCACATCGTGTCGGTGAGGAAGAGCGAGAGCGGCACTTCCTTGAAGAAGGTCACGGACTCCCATACCAGGATGAACACGATCCCCAGCGTCGTCGCCACGGAGACGAAAGCGGCAAGGAACAGGATGAACTCGATCACCCGCTCCTTGATGTTGCGGCTGAACCTGTGCTTGAGCCGGTCGGGATCGACGCGGTCCGCGAGCGGGGCGGGGGAATCCATGTAGACGGATGCCATCGTGGAGGCTCGCTATGGTATCGGCTTTTCGGAGGGGCGAAAAAGGGACGCCCCGGCGTGGTGCGTCCCCTGTCCGGGCGCTCTTTACAGCTTCGCTTCGCGCTTCAGGAGGTCCTCGATCGTGACGCCGACCTCGGATTCCCCGGCGAACACAGTGCCCTTCTTCATCTTCGCGACGTGGTCCCAGGACACCTTGTACGCGGAGTCGGGAAGCGGAACGTACTTCACTTCCCGGGCGAGCTTGGAGCCGTTGGTCATGTAGTACTGGACGAACTCCTTCACTTCGGGTTTCGCCAGCGCCTTCGCGTTCACATAGATGAAGATCGGGCGGGCCAGCGGCTGGTAGGTGCCGTTGATCACCGTGGTTTCGCTCGGGGAAACGGCGGGCTTGCCGTCCTTCTCGACGATGGGC
>JBKJYC010000336.1:0-2723 GCA_046715885.1 Usitatibacter sp. | reverse complement strand
CACGTTGAAGATGTAGGGGTTCACAGGTGTGCGCAGCAGCTCCGCGCCGGTGAACGGTCCCACGAAAGGCACCTTGGCTTCGGTGAAGATCGGCAACGAGGCCTGCGAGGTGGGCGTGCCGACGTAGCCGAATAGCGCGAAGACCCGATCCTCGTTGATCAGCTTGCGAGTGTTCTCGGCCGCGCGCGTGGCTTCATAGCCATCGTCGAGCGTCTTCAGCAGGATCCTGCGGCCGTTAACGCCGCCCTGCTTGTTGACCTGGTTGAAGTACAGGTTCGCGCCCATCTGCATTTCCTTGCCGAGCTCCTGGGCGGGACCCGTCAGCGCGACCGACTGGCCGAGCAGGATCTGCGAATCGGTGACGCCCTGTGCGAAGGATGTGCCGGCGACGGCGAGCGCGAGCGCGGAAATCAGGTGTCGGATCATGACGCTTCTCCCCTGGAGCCCTCGGAAAGCGGGCCTTGAATTTCCATAGTACGCCCGGCTTTGGGGAAAATGAGCAGGGCTGGGGTCTTACAGGCGTAACTTCATCTCAAGTAGCGAAGAATTCCCGGACCTTCTCCATGAAACTCTTGGCGCGCGGATTGTGACGGTCGCCGTCCTTCTTGTTGATCTCCTCCAGTTCGCGCAGCAGCTCCTTCTGCCGCTCGGTGAGCCGCACCGGAGTCTCGATTTCGACCTCGCAAAGGAGGTCGCCCGGATAGGTCGAGCGCACGCCCTTGATGCCCTTGCCGCGCAGGCGGAAAACCTGGCCCGTCTGCGTCTCGGCGGGTACCTTGATCTTGGCGGAGCCGTCGAGCGTCGGGATCTCGATTTCGCCGCCGAGCGCCGCCTGCGAGAAGCTGATCGGCATCTCGCAATGCAGGTCGTCGCCCTCGCGCCGGAACACGGAGTGTTCCCTGAGGTGGCTCACCACATAAAGGTCGCCGGGCGGCCCGCCGTTGACGCCGGCCTCACCCTCGCCGGAAAGGCGGATGCGGTCGCCCTCATCGACGCCAGCCGGGATTTTTACCGACAGCGTCTTGTGTTTCTTGATGCGGCCCGCGCCGCGGCAAGTGGCGCACGGATCCGTGACCATCTTGCCCGTGCCGTGGCAGGTGGGGCAGCTCTGCTGGATGGAGAAGAAGCCCTGCGACAGGCGCACAGTGCCCGAGCCGTGGCAGCTTTCGCATGTCTTGGGCGAGGTACCCGCCTTCGCGCCCGAACCCTTGCAGGTCTCGCAGGATTCCATCGTGGGAATGCGGATTTTCGTCTCCGTGCCGCGCGCCGCCTGCTCGAGGCTCACCTCGAGGTTGTAGCGCAGGTCCGCACCGCGGAAGACGGAAGAGCGGCCGCGGGCCTGGCCCGCGCCGAAGATGTCGCTGAAGATATCGCCGAAGGCTTCCGCGAAGCCGCAGAAACCAGGCCCTTCTCCCGCCGCGCCCATCTGCGGGTTCACGCCGGCGTGGCCATAGGCATCGTAGGCACGGCGTTTTTCCGCTTCCGAAAGGATCTCGTAGGCCTCCTTGGCCTCCTTGAATTTCTCCTCCGCGTCCTTGCTGTCCGGATTGCGGTCCGGGTGGTGCTTCATCGCGAGCTTGCGGTACGCCTTCTTGATCTCCTCTTCGGAGGCGTCGCGGTTCACGCCGAGCACTTCGTAATAGTCACGCTTCTTGGTGGGCATCAGCCGTTCCCGATCTTGTTATTGGAAAGGGCGAGTGCCCCTCGCCCCTCGCCCCTCGCTTCTATGCCGACTTCTTGTCCTTCACTTCGGTGTACTCGGCATCGACCACGGTGCCCTCGACTTCCTTCTCCGCGGCGGCAGCGCCCGCGGCCGGCTGGGCTTCGGCCTGCGGCTCGCCTTGCGCGCCCTTCGCCTGGGAATCGGCGTAGATCTTCTCGCCGAGTTTTTGCGAGGCCTGCGCCAGCGCCTGCACCTTCGCGTCGATCGCCTCCTTGTCATCACCCTTCATGACGCCTTCGGTTTCCTTGAGGGCCGTCTCGATCTTCTCCTTCTCGCCGGCCTCGAGCTTGTCGCCGTACTCGGTGAGCGACTTGCGGATCTGGTGCACCAGCGCCTCGGCCTGGTTGCGCGCAGTGACGAGTTCGAGCTGCTTCTTGTCCTCATCGGCGTGCGCTTCGGCGTCCTTTACCATGCGCTGGATCTCTTCCTCGGTGAGGCCGCTGCTCGCCTGGATGCGGATCTTGTTCTCCTTGCCGGTCGCCTTGTCTATGGCGTGCACGTGCAGGATGCCGTTGGCGTCGATGTCGAAAGCCACTTCGATCTGCGGCATGCCGCGCGGCGCGGGTGGGATGCCTTCGAGGTTGAACTGACCGAGGCTCTTGTTGCCGGCGGCCACGTCGCGCTCGCCCTGGAGCACGTGGATGGTCACCGCACCCTGGTTGTCGTCGGCCGTGGAGAACACCTGCTGCGCCTTGGTCGGGAGCGTCGTGTTTTTCTGGATGAGCTTGGTCATGACACCGCCCAGCGTCTCGATGCCCAGCGAGAGCGGGGTCACGTCGAGCAGCAGCACGTCCTTCACGTCGCCCTGCAGCACGCCGCCCTGGATTGCCGCACCCACGGCGACCGCCTCGTCCGGGTTCACGTCCTTGCGCGGCTCCTTGCCGAAGAATTCCTTCACCTTCTCCTGCACCTTCGGCATGCGCGTCATGCCGCCCACCAGGATCACGTCGCTGATGTCGGAGAGCTTGATGCCGGAGTCCTTGAGGGCGATCTCGCAAGG
>JBKJYC010000335.1:0-2993 GCA_046715885.1 Usitatibacter sp. | reverse complement strand
AAAGCTCATGCGATACATCCGTCATTACAACAAGCTGCCCAAACCGGTGAAGTGGAATACTTCGATCCGTCTCGCCGAATCACTACCGACTCACCTGTTACAGTCCACTAGTATTAGATTTCAGGCGATATCGCCCGAAATGTACGTTAAGGCACGGCGTCCTACCCCACCCGCCCATGTGGGGTCAACCCTAAACCATTGCTTTGAGCTCAAAACCTTGCTCTCCTGTCCGGTATGCAACGTCCGGTAAGACCGCCCGGCGCCAAAACTGCTTTCCGCCTTCGCTGCGCCCAGGGTTGCAGCTCGCGCTCGCAGACGAAGCTCACTGCCCGAGGCCGCGCGCCATCACGACGGCGAAGACCGGGATCATCGCGGCCAGGTGGACTTCCGCGAGGATCACGCGCCGCACCCGGAGGCGCTGCGCATCGGGCACCTGCCAGGCCGCCTGCTTGTCGAGCATGCGGCGCCAGCGGATGAAGGCGAGCGTGGGGTAAATGGAGATGAAGCCCACGGCGAGGAAGAGCCCGAACTTCACGTAGAACGGCCAGTGGTCGAGATAGAAGTGCGCGCCCTTGGCGCCCCAGACGAGGCGCACGAAGCCGGTCACCAGCGCGCCCATTGCGCCGACGGCATACGCCACGTCGACCCTGCCGAGAAGGCGAATCGCGCGCGAATCCAGGTTGCCGCGGATCAGGACCATCTCCGCGGCCAGGAATCCCACGAGGAAGAAGATCGTGGTGTAGTGCAGGTACGCGAGCAGGGCGTCGGTCCACATGGTCAGGGTTTCCGCGAGACGATCGCGCCGATGCGCGCGACGGCTTCCTTCAGCCGCGCGATCGGTTGCGTGTAGGCGATGCGCACGTGGCGCTCGGGCTCGTGGCGGCCGAAGTCGCGCCCCGGCGTGATCGCCACGCCCGCGCGCTCGAGCACCTCGCGGGCGAACGTGAAGCTGTCGGGCGTGAGCGCCGAGCAATCGGCGTAGACGTAGAAAGCGCCCTGGGGCACGATCGGCACCTTGAAGCCGAGCGACTCGAGCGCGGGAACGAGGTACTGGCGGCGCTGGTCGAGCTCGGAACGCCGCGCCTCGGCGATGGCGAGCGTCTCCGGCGTGAAGCACGCAAGCGCCGCGTGCTGCGCCACCGACGACGGCGAGATGTAGAGGTTCTGCGCCAGGATCTCGACCTGGCGCGCGTAACCCTCGGGCACGACGAGCCACCCGAGCCGCCAGCCCGTCATCTGGAAGTACTTGGAGAAGCTGTTGACCACGAAGATATCGTCGCCCGCTTCGAGCGCAGTGCGCGCGTCGATGCCGTAGGTGAGGCCGTGGTAGATCTCGTCCACGAGCAGCGTGCCGCCCTTCTCGCGGGCGAGCTCGGCCAGCTTCTCGGTCTCGCCGCGCGCCACGAGCGTGCCGGTCGGGTTCGAGGGCGAAGCAACCATCGCCATGCGCGTGCGCTCGCCCCAATGCTCGCGGGCCGTGGCCGCGGTGAGCTGGTAGGCGCTGGCCACGCCGACGGGAACCAGCTTGGGCACCGCGCCAAGCGCGCGCATGAAATGCCGGTTGCACGGGTAGCCGGGGTCGGCGAGCAGCACCTCGTCACCCTCGTCGAGCACGACACCGAAGGCGAGCAGCAGCGCGGCGCTGGGGCCCGCGGTGACGACCACGCGCTCGATGGGCACCTCGACGCCGTAGCGCTCGCGATAGAACCGCGCGATGGCCGCGCGCAGCGGCGCGATGCCGGTGGACCGCGTATAGGACATGGGCTTCTCGTCCAGCGCGCGCTTGGCGGCCTCCACCACCGGCCGCGGCGTTGGGAAGTCGGGCTCGCCGATCTCCAGGTGGATCACGTCGCGGCCCTGCGCCTCGATCCGGCGCGCCAGCGTCTGGATCTCCATCACCTCGAACGGCTCGATGTGCGCCATGCGCGCCGCGATCCGCGGCTTCGAAAGGTCGTTCATCCCGCCATTATCGCCTCACCGCAGATGCTCGTCCCAGAACTTCTGCAAGCGCTTGGCCGATACCGGCGTGGGCGTTCGCAGCTCCTGGGCGAAGAGCGAGATGCGCAACTCCTCGATCAACCAGCGGAACTCCTCGAGCTTCGGCTCCACGCGTTCGGCGTCCCGGTTCGCCGCCGCGCGCGCCTCATACTGGTTCCACAAGCCCGCGACGGTGCCGTTGTGCTTGTTGTGGCGTTCGGCGTTGGCGCGGTACTTCTGCAGCCGCAGCGCGTAGCCCCGCAGGTAGCGCGGCAGGTGTTCGAGCCGCTCCCAGGGCGTGCGCGCAAGGAAGCCGGGGTACACGATCCGGTCGCGCTGTGCGCGCGCGTCCTGCGTGACGCGACCCAGGGCCGCCGATTGCGCGACGACCTTCGAGACCTCCTGGTAGGCCTCGGCGATGGCGCCGGCGTGGCGGGTCACCGCCTGGGTCACGGCCGGCAGCCGCGCCTTGGCGCGCTTCTTCTGTTCCTCGAAGGCCTTGGGCGTGCGCGGCACCTCGTCCTCGCCGAAGAAAGCGCGATCGACGATCGCCGCCACCAAGTCTGCCTTCACTTGCTCCGCGGAGATGGCGGGGACATAGCGCAGGGCCAGCGCGTTCTGGCTCGCGATGCCGCGCTCCAGGTTCTTCAGCTGCTCGCGCAGCTCGAAGGCCAGCAGGCGCTTCACGCCCGCGCGGTGCGACTCGGCCGCCTTGTCGCGCGCGTCGAAGAGGCGGATCGCGACGCTCTCGACCTCGTCCACGAGCGCCGGGAAGCCGGTGAGCGTCTGGTTGCCGCGCCGGAAGCTCACCTCCTCCGGCAGGTCGCCGAAGTCCCACGCCTGGATGCCCTCGCGCTCCATGCCGGGCCGGGCCTTCGCGAGCGTGAGGCTGGCCGCCTCGCCGAGCTGCTTGCGAAGGTCGCCGAGGCTCCGGCCCATTGCCAGCTCGCGCTTCGAGTCGTCCACGACGCGCAGGTTCATCGCCAGGTGCGCGGGAAGGTCTTCCTTGGACCAGA
>JBKJYC010000334.1:0-7870 GCA_046715885.1 Usitatibacter sp. | reverse complement strand
TTCTTCACCGCGCTGCTGGTGGAGAAGCGCGGCGTCGCGGGGGCGTACCGTAATCGCTTGGCGCGCATCGCCGCACCGTTCGTCGCGGGGCTGTTCACCATCCTGCCGCTGTCGCTGCTCTTCATGCTGGATTTCTTGCTCGCCGTGCGCTATGGCACGTACGGCCTCCTGCCCGCGGCGCAGGACGTGGAGCGTTTCAAGCGGGAGTCCCAGGCGCAGGGCATGCCCACCGGCCTGCCGATCCTGCACCTCTGGTTCCTGCTGTACCTCGGCTACTTCTATCTGCTGATTCCGTTCTGCCGGATGCTCGTGCGATGGAGCCTTCCCATCGAGGCACGCGTGGGCCGCTTCCTCGCCTCGCCCGTCTCGCTGCCGGTCTTCGCGCTGCTGACGGCAATGACCCTCTGGCCCTATCCCGGCGGACAGGTGTTCGGCGACTTCATCGTCCTCGGCTTCAGCCCGCCCGCGTTTGCTTACTACGGCCTGTTCTTCGTCATCGGCTACGTCTACCACCACTACCGCGCATCCACGGCCAAGCTCATCGACTACGTGCATTGGTGCCTCGGCCTCGCGGTCGTGCTCTTTCCGCTGTCCATCTACGCGAGCCATCTCGAGTACACGGATCCGGCTGCGAAGGTGGGTTTCCATGTGCTTGCAATCGTGCTGCACGCACTCTGCACGTGGACGCTCATCTGGCTCTTCGTGGGAGTGGCGCTGCGCTACTTCGATCGCCCCACGCCGTGGGCGCTCTACGCCAGCCAGTCCGCATACTGGGTTTACCTGCTGCACCTGCCGATGGTGTGCCTCGTCGCGTGGCTGCTGGTGCCGGTGGATGTGTCCGCGCTGGTGAAATTCGCCGTTGTCGCGGGCGTTACGACGGTCGTGTGCTTCGCTACCTATCACTACTGGGTGCAGGACAGCTGGCTGGGCGTGTTCCTGCACGGCAAGCGGTTCAAGCTGGATTGGCCGTGGCGGGCGAGGGAAGGGGCCGAGGATCGGGCCCTGTCCTGACTATCGGTTCAGTCATCCGAAGAGACCATTCACCGTTGTGTGATCGTCGGGTGCGACGATTGCGCCCCGTAAACGATTTGTTTATAGTCGGACTTCGAAGGAGTTCACGCCTATGAAGTCGAGATCGTCGACTACCACTAGGGCCGCGCGCCGCCTGCGCGAGCGCCCCCCGATGATTCACCCGGGAGAATTCCTCACGGAGATCCTCACCGAGATCCCGATGTCGCAGTCCGAGTTCGCGCGGGTGATCGGCATGTCACCGATGCGAATCTCACACGTGGTGAACGGATCGAGGCCCGTAACCGCGGAGCTGGCGCTTCTCTTCGGGAAGGCGTTTGGGCAATCGGCGGACTATTGGCTGAACCTCCAGCGGCAGTTCGACCTTCAGCTTGCCGAGCAGACGCTTGGATCCCGGCTGGATGCGGTCGAGCCCATCAAAGGGGCTATCTCCTGAGGGGGTTCCAGCACGGGCGCCTTGGCGGGCACCGCTATAATCCTTCTTTGCCCGCCGACCGCTCGCCATGGAAAAGTTCATTGTCCACACCGGCCTCGTCGTCCCCCTCGACCGCGCCAACGTCGACACCGACGCGATCATCCCGAAGCAGTTCCTGAAGTCCATCAAGCGCACCGGCTTCGGCGAGAACCTGTTCGACGCGTGGCGCTTCCTGGACGTGGGCGAGCCCGGCAAGGATCCGAAGACGCGCAGGCCCAACCCGGACTTCGTGCTGAACTACCCGCAGTACCAGGGTGCCACGATCCTGCTCGCGCGCAAGAACTTCGGCTGCGGGTCGTCGCGCGAGCACGCGCCGTGGGCGCTGCAGCAGTTCGGGTTCAAGGCCGTCATCGCGCCCTCGTTCGCCGACATCTTCGACACCAACAGCTTCAAGAACGGGTTCCTGCCGGTCGCCCTGACCGAGCTCGAGGTGGATCATCTCTTCAACGAGGTGATGGCAAGCCCCGGGTACAAGCTCACGATCGACCTCGGGAAGAAGACGGTCACGACGCCGTCGGGGAAGGCGATGTCCTTCGAGGTCGACAAGACGCGGCAGGAGAACCTGCTGCAGGGCCTGGACGAGATCGGCATCACGCTGAAGCACTCGGACGACATCAAGGCGTACGAGGAGAAGCGCAAGAAGACCGAGCCCTGGATCTTCTCGTAGGAAGCACACGATGAAGATCGCCCTGCTCGCCGGTGATGGCATCGGCCCCGAGATCCTGCGCGAGGCCGTCAAGGTTCTCGACGTGCTGCGCTCCGAAGGCCTCAAGATCGAGACCGAGGAAGCGCTCGTCGGCGGAGCCGCGTACGACGCGCATGGCGATCCTCTTCCGCCCGCAACCCTCAAGCTCGCCAAGGAAGCCGAGGCGGTCCTCTTCGGCGCGGTCTGCGGCCCGAAGTACGACACGCTTGCCCGCAACCTCCGCCCCGAGCGCGCCATCCTCGACCTGCGGAAGGAGTGCGACTTCTTCGCGAACCTGCGCCCGGCCACTGTTTTCCCCGAGCTGGCGGACGCGTCCTCCCTCAAGCCCGAGATCGTCAGCGGCCTGGACATCATGATCGTCCGCGAGCTGACGGGGGACATCTACTTTGGCCAGCCCCGAGGGGTCGCGGGAGAGAAGCCCAACCGCGAGGGCTTCAACACCATGCGCTACACCGAGGCGCAGATCCGCCGCATCCTCCACGTCGGTTTCAAGACCGCGCGGGCGAGGGGCAAGCGCCTCCTCTCGGTGGACAAGATGAACGTGCTCGAGACCACGCAGCTCTGGCGCGACATCGCGGTGGAGATGGCGGCGGAGTATCCGGACGTGGAACTCACCCACATGCTCGTGGATAATTGCGCCATGCAGCTCGTGCGCAATCCCCGCCAGTTCGACGTCATCGTCACCGGCAACATGTTCGGCGACATCCTCTCGGATGAAGCCAGCATGCTGACGGGCTCCATCGGCATGCTGCCGTCCGCGTCCCTCGATGCGAACGGCAAAGGCCTCTACGAGCCCATCCACGGCTCGGCACCCGACATCGCCGGCAAGGGCATCGCCAACCCGCTGGCACAGATCCTCTCGTTGGGGATGATGTTCCGCTACACGTTCGCGCGCCCGGACGTCGCGGAGCGCATCGAGAAGGCGGTGCGCGCCGCGCTCGCCGCCGGCCTTCGCAGCGCGGACATCGCCTCGAAATCCACGAAACCCTGCACCACCTCCGAGATCGGCACGGCGGTGGTGAAAGCACTCTAGAAGGCACGGGGCAGCGGGGCGCGAGGGGCGCAACGGCGCCCCTCCCGGAAGCTACCCCCTCGGAAAGAGAACGCGAAAATGAAAACCGCAGGATTCATCGGCTGGCGCGGCATGGTCGGCTCCGTCTTGATGGAGCGCATGCGCGACGAGCGCGACTTCGAGTTGATCGCCCCGGTCTTCTTCACGACCTCGAACGTCGGCGGTCCCGGGCCTGACGTGGGCAAACCGGTGGCGCCCTTGAAGGACGCCAACGACCTCGCCGAGCTCGCCAGGCACGAGTACCTGGTCAGCTGCCAGGGCGGCGACTACACCAAGTCGGTGTACCCCAAGCTGCGCGCCGCCGGCTGGAAGGGTTACTGGATCGACGCGGCATCGGCCCTGCGGATGGAGAAGGACGCGGTCATCATCCTCGACCCGGTGAACCGTCCGGTCATCGACCGCGCCATGGCCTCGGGCGTGCGCAACTACATCGGCGGCAACTGCACCGTGGCGGGAATGCTCATGGCCATCGACGGCCTGCTCAAGGCCGACCTGGTGGAGTGGGTGAGTGCCATGACGTACCAGGCCGCCTCGGGCGCGGGCGCGCAGAACATGCGCGAGCTGCTCCAGCAGATGGGCGAGGTCCACTTCGCGGCGAAGGCCCTGCTCCAGGACCCGAACTCCGCGATCCTCGAGATCGACCGCGACGTGGCCGGCATCCTGCGCGACGAGAGCTTCCCCACGGAGCATTTCGGCGTCCCGCTGGCCGGCAGCCTGCTGCCGTGGATCGACGCGGACCTTGGCGACGGGCAGAGCCGCGAGGAGTGGAAGGGCCACGTGGAGACCAACAAGATCCTCGGCCGCACGGCGAGCAACCAGATCCCCGTCGACGGCGTATGCGTGCGGGTGGGCGCGATGCGCTGCCATAGCCAGGGCCTCACCATCAAGCTCAGGCGCGACGTGCCGCTGCCCGAGATCGAGTCGCTCCTCGCGGGCGGCAACGCGTGGGTGAAGGTGATCCCGAACAACCGGGAGGAGACGCTCAAGCGCTTGACGCCCGTGGCGGTGACAGGGACCCTGGACATCCCCATCGGTCGGCTGCGCAAGCTCAAAATGGGCGGTGAATACCTGTCGGCTTTCACCGTGGGCGACCAGCTCCTGTGGGGTGCCGCCGAGCCCCTTCGGCGGATGTTGCGAATCCTGCTCGGGAGGCTGGACTAGCTGTCGCTCCCGCGAAGGCGGGAGCCCAGTCTGGAACCCCGCCTATACGGGGATTACAAAGGGAAAAATCGCTTGTAAAAAGTCGGACTTAAGCGATAATGCAATAATCCGGGTGAAGTTGAAACAATAAATACTTGATGCTACTCTACTTTTACCGGTGTACAGGATGGGGACGGGCCTAACGATGGTGAGGACAATCAAGAAGGGGGTCGCCCTCGCGCTACTCCTCGTTTTCAGCGCAGTGGCGCACGCTGCGGGCCTCGGAAAACTCACGGTCAACTCGGCGCTCGGCCAGGCGCTCGATGCCGAGATCGACCTCGTTTCGCTGCAACCCGGCGAGCTCGAGTCGCTCACCGCCCGCGTTGCCGCCCCGGAGGCCTTCCGCGACGCGCGCATCGAGTATTCGGGCGCGTTGCGCCTGCTGCGTTTCGCCGTCGACAAGCGCCCCAACGGCCAGCCGTTCCTCAAGGTCACCAGTGTCGCACCGATCAACGAGCCGTTCGTGGACGTGCTCATCGAGGTGACGTGGCCGGCCGGCCGCATCCAGCGGGAATACCCGATTCTTCTCGATCCGCCAGGGTTCGCGTCCCGGGTGGCACCACAGGGGGCCGCACCAGCACCGACCCCCCAAGCCGCCACGCCGCCGGCCGCCACGCCGGCGGCTGCGCCTTCAACGCCCCCATCTGCTGACGCGCACGCGGCCGGCGTATAGCCAACCGCACGTGCCGAGCTCGGCTCGCGCGCGCCGGATCCTGCGCTGGTGGGCACCGCCGCGGGCGAGACCTACGGCCCGGTCCAGAAGGGCGACACGCTGCGCAAGATCGCCGGCGAGGTGAAGCCGGAAGGCGTGAGCATGGAGCAGATGCTGGTCGCGCTCTATCGCGAGAACCAGTCCGCTTTCTCCGGCAACAACATGAACCGCTTGAAGGCCGGGCAGATCCTGAAAGTGCCGAAGGCCGATGAGGCGAAGCGGATCGAGACCCGCGACGCCAACAAGGAAGTCCGCACCCAGGTCGCCGACTGGAAGACGTACCGCGAGCAGCTCGCGGGCAGCGTGGCGTCGATCCCCGCGCGCGCGGAATCCACCAGTGCTGCCTCGGGCCGTGTCGCCAGTGCCGCGGTCCCCGCGCCCACGCCGGCCACGGCCGAGTCGAAGGACGTGCTGAAGCTCTCCAAGTCGGATGCCGGCAAGGGCGGCGCGACGGCGGGCAAGGGCGGCGGACAGGACCGCGCCAATGCCTTGCAGGAAGAAGTGATCGCGAAGGACAAGGCGCTCAAGGAATCGCAGTCGCGCGTGGCCGACCTGGAAAAACAGATCCGCGACATGCAGCGCCTGCTCGACCTCAAGGGCGCGGCACCGGCGAAGCCGGGCGATGTGGCGAAGGCGCCCGCCAAGGTCTCCGAGCCGACCAAGGTCGCCGAGGCGCCGAAGGTGGAGCCCGCGAAACCCGCCGAGCCTCCGAAGCCCGCCGAAGCTCCCAAGGCCGCGGAGGCTCCGAAGACCGCGGAAGTCAAACCCGCTCCGTCGGCTACACCGCTGCCCCTTCCCGCCGAGCCCGCCAAGATCGAGGGCCCGTCGAAGGTCGCCGAAGCATCCAAGCCCGTTGTGCCCCGGGAGCAGCCGAAGGGTGCCACCACGCCCAAGAAGGGCACACCTGCGTCGTCCCCCGGCTTCATGGACGAGTTGCTCGACAACCCGGCCTACATCGCCGCGGGAATCGGGGGTCTCGGCTTGCTGGGCCTGGGCGGCTTCCTGCTCGCGCGGCGCCGAAAGAACCGGGAGGCGGGGACCAACAGCTCGATGACGAGCGCCTTCCCCTCCGATCTGAAGCCCAACACGGCGACGGGGAAGTCCGGCGGTGGATTGGTCGATACCGGCAACAGCTCGTTCCTGACCGACTTCGACAAGACGGGGCCCGGGACCATCGACACCGATGAGGTCGATCCGGTCGCCGAGGCCGAGGTCTACATCGCCTATGGCCGCGACGCGCAGGCCGAGGAGATCCTCAAGGAGGCGATGGCGCGCGACAAGAACCGCCACGAGATCCCGCTGAAGCTGCTCGAGATCTACCATGCCCGCAAGAGCGCCACCGCGTTCGAGAACGTGGCCAAGGAGCTCCATGCCGCCGTCGGGGACAACCACCCGTTGTGGCAGAAGGCCGCGGCCATGGGCGCGCAGATCGATCCCGCGAACCCGCTCTACGTCGCGGCCGCCGGCGGCACCGCCACTTTTGCGGCGATCGCTCCCGCGCCCTCGGCGGCCAAGCCCAACCTCGACTTCGACCTCGCCGGAGACTCGGGTTCCGCGAGCGGTGCGGCGGGCTCGACCCCGGAGACCTCCCCGGCGCCCAGTTTCGACCTCGACCTCGACACGAAAAGGCCCGAGCCCGACCTGTCGCTCGATTCCTCGCCGGCGCTCGATATGGACCTCGCAGGCACGCCGAGCGAGCCCCTCGACGTGACGCAGGCGCGCAAGGACGAGAAGCCCGCGTTCGACTTCGACCTCTCGGGCCTGGATTTTCCGTCGAGCAAGCCGGACAGCGCGGCGGCCGGAAAGCCGTCGGCGAGCATGACGGACCTCAACCTCGACATCGGCGGCGCCGATTCGACTGCAACCGACTCCGTGGGCACCAAGCTGGAGCTCGCCAAGGCCTACCTCGAGATCGGCGACAAGGACGGCGCGCGCGAGATCCTCCAGGAAGTGGTGAAGGAAGGCTCGGGCTCGCAGAAGGACGAGGCGCAGAAGCTGATCTCGTCGCTCTGAACGTCATTTCTTCAGTTGTCGTTTAATTGGCGGGGGACATCCCCGCCAATTGTTTTTTTGGACCCCTCCAATGCGCATTGCCCTGGGCCTCGAGTACGACGGCGCCGCCTTTTGCGGTTGGCAGTCGCAGCCCGGCGGGTGCGGCGTGCAGGACCATGTCGAGCAGGCGCTTGCGAAGTTCGCCGACCGTCCCGTCGCCGTTACCGCGGCGGGGCGCACGGACACCGGC
Source organism: Usitatibacter sp. (assembly GCA_046715885.1). GTDB lineage: Bacteria > Pseudomonadota > Gammaproteobacteria > Burkholderiales > Usitatibacteraceae > Usitatibacter. The sequence continues at coordinate 434 of JBKJYC010000334.1, read as the reverse complement.
GTGCACGCGACCGCGCAAGTCGTGCATTTCGACACCGATGCGGTGCGTGAGGAACACTCGTGGGTGCGGGGCCCCAACAGCTTCCTCGACCCGCGCGTGCGAGTGCTGTGGGCGTGCGCAGTGCCCGAGGGCTTCCACGCGCGCTACAGCGCCCGCTCCCGCACCTACCGGTACCTGCTGCTCGACGATCCCGTGGCCCCCGCCGCGCTGCACGGACGCGTGGGCTGGTTCCACGTCGCCCTCGACGAGCGCGCCATGGCCGATGCGGCCGCGAGCCTGGTGGGGGAACACGACTTCGGCGCCTTTCGCGATGCGCAGTGCCAGGCGAAGACGCCGGTGCGCGTGATGCAGGAGGCGAGGGTGGAGCGCGAGCGCAGCATCGTCGTGTTCACCTTTCGCGCCAACGCCTTCCTGCACCACATGGTGCGCAACCT
>JBKJYC010000333.1:0-3076 GCA_046715885.1 Usitatibacter sp. | reverse complement strand
GCGGTGACGTTGCCGCGGCGCGTTCCGGCCGAGACCGATATCTGGGCGCAGTGGAGCGGTACCAGAGCGATGGTCACCGCCGTGCGCGCCTCGAGCGTGGCGGACGTCGCGGGCGTGCATCCGGGCCAGGAAGTGGTGTCGGTGCACGGGGTTGCCGTGGAGCGCGTGATCCGCGAGAAGCTGGGCGGGAGCGCGGCGGATGCGAGCGCACGCGATTGGGCGCTGCGCCGGGTGCTGGCGGGGCCGCGCAACGGCCCCTACTTCCTCGGCGTGCGCGAGGACGGGTCCGCGAAACTGCTCGAAGTCGTGCGCTCGCCGGAAGCCAACGGCAACGCGGCGCCGCTCCTGGCGCGCAAAGTGGGTGAAGAGCGCGACCTCGCCTACATTCGCCTGCGCAACAACCTGGGGGACGCGGGCCTCGTGATGCACTTCGACGCGGCGCTGCAGCAGATGAAGGACACGAAGGGCCTGATCCTCGACCTGCGCAGCACCGAGGCCGGCGGATCGCAGGACGTGGTGCGCGCGCTTCTCGGGCGCTTCGTGGATAGGGAATCGCCCTGGCAGGTGCGCGAGTCCGCAGGCAGGCGGCGCGAGACGGACACCGTTGCGCCGCGCGGGCCGTTCGCCTACCGCGCGCCGGTCGTCGTGCTGGTGGACCGGTGGACCGCGGCCGAGGGGGAGGCGCTCGCCGCCGGCCTGGACGCGGCGGCGGACGCTGCGTTGGTGGGAACGGCGATGGCGGGGCTGCGCGGCCTGCGGCGCGACGTCACCCTCGCCCACTCCGGCATCCAGGTCTCGTTTCCAGCGGCACGCTTGCTGCACGTGAACGGCACGCCGCGCGAAGCCCTGCGTCCCGACGTGGAGGTCGACCTCGCCAAGCCCAGCGCAGGCCCGGGAGATCCCATCCTCTACCAGGGCCTCAAGACCCTCCAGGCAAGAATCCGCAAATAGTTATTTCCTGGTTTTTTCCTGGACGCGCTTGTCGAAGCGCTCGACGTTGACCACGACGCGCTCGTGGGTGCCCTCGCCGATGAGCTCCCGCTCGTCGTCGCAACGCACGCGGAAGTACAGCGTTCGGCCCTCGACCTTCACCACTTCGGCGGTGGCACGAACGCGCATCCCTACGGGGGTGGCGGCCACGTGCGTGATGTCCAGATGCGTGCCGAGGCTCTGGTGGTATTCGGGCAGCGACTGCTCGACTGCGGCCAGCGCGGCGGCCTCGATGAGGTTGATCATCACCGGCGTGGCGAGCACGCGGATGCGCCCGCTGCCGATCCGCGGCGCGGTGTGCTGCTCGCCGACCACGAGCTCGGCGGTGCCGGTGAGCCCGGCGGGCAGGTCGAGGATCAAGGCCATGCGCGCCATCATAGCGGTCTTGAAAAGGGAACGACGGCCACCATCTCTCACTCCAAGTACTGAAGGAGTGCACTCATGATCGATGTCACCCTGGCCACGTTCGAGCGCGACGTCCTCGAGGCCTCGAAGGAGGTCCCCGTCCTGGTGGACTTCTGGGCGCCCTGGTGCGGCCCCTGCAAGGTGCTGGGCCCGGCGCTGGAAAAGCTCGAGCGTGAGTACGGCGGACGCTGGAAGCTGGTGAAGGTGAACTCCGACGACAACCCCGAGCTTTCGGCGCAGTTCCAGATCCGCTCGATCCCCTATGTGGTGGCGTTCTCCGGCGGCAAGGCGGTCTCGCACTTCCTCGGCGCGCAGCCCGAGAGCGCGCTCAGCGCCTTCCTGGACCGCCTCATCCCGGACCCGAGCCAGTTCGAGCACCGCAAGGCGCGCGAAGCCTTGGCGCTGGGCCAGACGGCGCTCGCCGAAGGCCACCTGAAGGGCGCCCTGGCGCTCGACCCGTCGAACGACGCGGCGCGCCTGGACATGGTGGGCGTGGCGCTCGATCGCGGCGACCGCGAGGAGGCGCGCAAGCAGTTCGACACGCTCTCGGGCAAGGCGGCGCAGGAATCGACCCACGAGCCGATGAAGGCGCGGCTCGATGCCGCCGAGCGCGCCGCGAGCCTGCCATCCGTCGGCGAGCTGGAAGCACGCGTGGCCGCCAACGCCGACGACCTGCAGTCGCGCCTCGACCTCGCGGAGCTGCGGATCGCCGGCAACGAATACGCCAGGGCGCTCGACCAATTGCTCGAGATCGTCCGGCGCGACCGCCAGTTCGGCGACGACATCGGGCGCAACAAGATGCTTGCGGTCTTCGACATGGGCGTGGATCCCGAGCTCGTTTCCGAATACCGCCGCAAGCTCTCGAGCTCGCTGCACTGACCGTCTCCGTCACCCCCGCGCACCTCGCCTTCACCGGCGGCGGCACCCCGTACTCCGAGCTTTTCGGCGACGTCTACCACTCGGAACACGGGGCGCTCGCCCAGGCGCGGCAGGTGTTCCTCGAGGGTAACGGGCTGCCGGAACGCTGGCGCGGCCGCGAGGCTTTCGTCGTGCTGGAAACCGGTTTCGGCGTCGGCCTCAATTTCCTCGCCACCTGGGATGCGATGCGCGCCGATCCGGGACGCCCGCGGCGCCTGCACTTCATCTCCCTCGAGCAGCATCCCTTCTCACGCGACGACCTGGCGCAGGCGCTGCGCGAGTGGCCCGAGCTCTCCACGCTCGCAGGAGCGCTGGTCACCGCATGGCCGCCGCCCCTCGAGGGCTTCCACCGCATCCACTTCGACAACGGCCAGGTCATCCTCACGCTGCTCTTCGGTACAGCGCGCGCGCTCCTGCCCCAGATTGACGCTCGCGTCGATGCGTTCTTCCTCGACGGCTTCGCGCCCGCGAAGAACCCGGAGATCTGGTCGCCGGCGACGGTGCGTGAGCTCGCGGCGCTCGCCGCCCCGGGTGCCACGCTGGCCACCTGGACCGTCGCCGGCGGCGTTCGCAGCGCGCTTTCCGATGCCGGTTTCCGCGTTGAGAAGCGCGCCGGCTTCGGCAACAAGCGCGAGATGCTCGCGGGCACGTGGAGCGCGCCGGGCCGCGAGGCCCCCGCGCCAACGCGAAGCGCGGTAGTCATCGGCGCGGGCCTCGCGGGAACGCTCTGCGCCGAACGCCTCGCCTCGCGCGGCTGGGAGGT